>JASEHN010000579.1 GCA_030018715.1 Thermodesulfobacteriota bacterium
CCTTCTTTTACTGTATGCTGATTTCTTTCTTCTTATTTGAAACCTTTAAAGAGGATGTGTTGGAGGAGGTCCTTCCCGTGGCCAGCTATGCGACGACGGTGAGGCGAAAAGCGGTCGACTTTGCGGCGAAGATCGTCAAGACGGGTGGAGAGATCATTCTCAAGGTGACCCGAGCCGTTATGGACAATTTGCGCTTTGACAAGCTTTGGAAGAAATGTCAAAACCCTACTCCAATTACTGCCTAAATTGTGTCCGCTTTAAGATGATCAAGTCCAAGGGATATCCCTGCCCCAAAATGACTTATCCTGGGCATATTTTCAGATCCTCCGCGCCTTTGAACGCGTCAGGCCTATATAATAGTTGCTTGCACCTGTAAGAAATGCCAAGTTTACAGTTTGGCGATGAAAATATTGTTTTCCAATTCAGAATCGCTCAATTTAGGGTAAAGTAAAACGGTTCCCACGGTGGGGGGGTCCTCCTGGAACAGCTTCTTGTAATCTTCGTAAACGTTGCGGGACTCGGAAATCCATTGGTTCAACTTTCTTGGCCCGCTCTGGAGGACAACGTATTTCATTTTGCTGTAAGCCGTGCTCGTCCCGGAAAATCCGGCCGGGGCCTGACTGTCCCAAATATACCCTACGGCCCTGAAATTTATCATAGCAGGGAACTTGGGAAATACTACGTAGATTTGTCCGGCTTGATCATCCGTTTCCCTCTTCCTGATGTCTCCGTCCTTGGGAAGCTTCGTGGCTCTCCAGCGCCAGGAGAGGTACGGATATTTGCGGATGTCAAAAGAGATCTCTTTTTTCAAGCCGAAGGCATCCCCGGCTGAAAGAAGACGCAAAAAATGGCCTTCCTTTTCTTGGGCCAAGGTAATCTTGGAGTCGCTACCTGGTTCTTTTTCCAGCTCCCAACCGACCGGAATCCCCTTGGCGTCAACCCCTTCTGAAAAGCGATCTATGAAAAGGATCTCCTTTTCCCCGGCAGCTGTAGCCCCACTGCCCCCCCAAAGGAGAAGCAGAATAATAATAAACACTCTCATCAGATCTATTTTTTCTCTCCTTTTACCCCACCTCAGCGTAAGCCCGGCGCTTGAATTTTACGCCCAACTCCTCTTCGGCCAGCCTGCGGCAGGCTTCGACGTCAACGCCCGGCATTTCCACGACGGTGGCCACAACTTCTGGAATCATCTTTTTGGCTTCCCGTATAAAGTCAAGCACCCCATGAAATCCTTCTTCTCCGAAGGAGGAACGGCAGAGGCGATGATATTTTGCAGGACTTTCGGCATTCAAACTGACCGATACTGCATCCACCAAGCCTTTTAATTCCGGGAGGATGTTCCGGCCATAAACCAGATTGGCCTGCCCGTCGGTATCGATGCGCACCCGGGCCCCTTTCTTTTTCATTTCCGAAGCCACGGCTTTTATTGTATCCAGGCGGAGCAAGGGTTCGCCGAATCCGCAGAAGACGATCTCTTGATACTTTTTCGGATCACCCACGGCCTGCACCAGTTCCTCAATAGTGGGTTCGCGGTCCAATTCCAGGTCATGTCCTTTGACCACGTAAGAAGTATTTTTGGCGCAGAAGGTGCAGCGATTCGAACAGCGGTTGGTGATATTTACGTATAAAGAATTACGGATGGGATAGACCCATTTTCCTTTTGCAGTCTCCTCTCCAACCCCGAAAAGGGTTTTGGCGTTTAGAGAGGTAATCCGGCATACATCCTCAAAACTTAGTCCCTTTAAGGAAGCCACCTTTTCCGCCGTATGGCGGAGGAAAGCGGGCTCGTTTCTCTTCCCGCGGTAAGGCTCCGGAGCGAGGTAGGGACAGTCTGTTTCCAAAAAAATTTTTTCCAGGGGAATGCGCCGGACAATATCCTGCTGCGTGGTTGATTTGGAAAATGTCACTGTGCCGGGGATGGAGAGGAAAAACCCCATCTGAATAATTTTTTTGGCCATGGAAAAGTCGCCGGAGAAGCAATGGAAAACCCCTTTCCATCGCCCATCTCCTTCTTCCCTTAAAATATCCAGGATTTCCTCATGGGCTTCCCGGTCGTGGAAAATAATGGGCAGCCCGAGCTCCTTTCCCAGTCTTAAAAGCTCTCGAAACCGGCCCAGCTGGATTTCCCGGGGCGAGTGGTTGTGGTAGAAGTCCAGCCCAATCTCCCCGAAGGCCACCACTTTCTTTTCCCTGGCCAGGCTGCGTAGTATGTCGTAATCCCCTTCGCGGATATCTTTGGCTTCATGGGGATGGATGCCGATCGATACAAAGACCGATTCATTTTTTTGGGCGATCTCTAAAGCCTTATAAATATCCGGAATCGTTGTGGCCACGGTGATGATGTAGCCCACCCCGGCTTCAACGGCCCGGGCGATAACCCGGGCGCGGTCTTTATCAAAATCCTTCATTTCCAGGTGAGCATGAGAATCGATAAGCATTGCCAAAAATCCTATTCGAATGCGGAATGCAGAATGCGGAATTTAATGTCGTATCAATTAAGATGATTTCGTAAAAAGTCGTCACTCCGGTGAAAACCGGAGTCCAGGGTATTTATAAGCATTTGAAAATACTGGATTCCGGCTTCCGCCGGAATGACGGAAAAGGGCATTTTCAGACTTTTTACGAGTTCATCAATTAAGATGATTTCGTAAAAAGTCGGAAAAGCCGTCACTCCTGCGAAAGCAGTCCGCCTCAGGCGG
>JASEHN010000580.1 GCA_030018715.1 Thermodesulfobacteriota bacterium
GTTCCGCTCTAACCCCCGGCCCTCAACAAAGGCTTTAATGCCATTTTTTCAAATCACAAAAGCGTTACAAAAAAACCATCTTGTACGAAGGAGGAATTGCATGGCAAAGATTTACTACGACAAAGATGCCGACCTGAACGTTCTCAAAGGGAAAAAAGTAGCCATCATCGGGTACGGGAGCCAGGGTCATGCCCAGGCCCTGAACTTACGTGATTCCGGGGTGGACGTTATCGTCGCCGAGCTCCCGGGAACGGAAAATTACGAACTGGCCAAAAAACATGGTTTCAAGCCGATGAGCGCTGCGGAAGTTTCCGCCCAGGGAGACCTTATCCAGATTCTGGCCCAGGACAATCTCCAGGCCGTCCTCTACCAGAAAGACGTCAAGCCGAACTTGAAGCCAGGTAAAACCCTGGTTTTTTCCCACGGCTTCAATATACATTATAACCAGATCATTCCCCCGGCAGACGTGGATGTGATCATGATTGCCCCCAAGAGCCCGGGCCATATTCTCCGTAGGGAATTCGAGACCGGAACCGGAGTTCCCGGCCTGGTGGCCATTTATCAGGATTATACCAAAAAAGCAATGCCCGCTGCCCTGGCCTACGCCAAAGGCATCGGCTGTACCCGGGCTGGAGTTATTGAGACCAACTTCAAGGAAGAGACGGAAACGGACCTTCTGGGAGAACAGGCAGTTCTCTGCGGGGGAGTCACCGAGCTGATCAAGGCCGGCTTTGACACCCTGGTGGAAGCTGGATATCAACCCGAGATCGCCTACTTTGAATGCCTGAATGAGCTAAAACTCATCGTGGATTTGATCTATGAGGGAGGGATGGGCTATATGCGCTATTCCATAAGTGATACTGCAGAGTACGGCGACTACTATGCCGGCCCCAAGATTATCACGAAGGAAACCCGCCAGACCATGAAGAATCTCTTGCGCGACATCCAGGATGGCACCTTCGCCAAGAACTGGATCCTGGAAAATCAGGCCGGGCGGCCCATCTACACAGCCCGGAAGAAAGAGGAAGCCGAGCATCTTATCGAGAAAGTTGGTAAAGAATTGCGGGCCATGATGCCCTGGATCAAACCCAAGGTGAAAGCGTGAGCCTGCCCGCCCCAAGAATTCCCGTGGCCAGGGAGGGGGCGATTTTTATTCTTCCCTTGGCCGCCATTACCCTGATTCTGTGGGTAATATGGCTTCCGGCCTTAGCGGGGTTCTTCGCTCTCCTCACCCTTTTCGTCATCTACTTTTTCCGGGACCCGGAGCGCTCCATCCCCCCGGGAGAGAAGGCGGTTCTTTCTCCGGCCGACGGAAAGGTCATCAAGGTGGAGCCCTGTATAGAAGATCGGTTTCTGAAGGGGCCGGCCATCAAGGTGAGCATTTTTATGTCCGTTTTCAACGTCCACATAAACCGTATTCCTGTGGCCGGGCGCATCATTGATTCTTCTTATCAACCGGGGAAATTTATCCGGGCCAATTTGGATCAGGCATCCTCGGCCAATGAGCAGAATGCCTTGCTGATGGAAACTCCTGAGGGAACGCGCTTGTTATTCGTCCAGATCTCCGGATTGATTGCCCGCCGGATTGTCTGCCGGGTTGGCCAGGGGGATGCAGTGGAACGCGGGCAAAGATTCGGGATGATCCGCTTCGGTTCCCGGGTGGACATTTACTTGCCCGAAAACACCAGAATTCAGGCCCGGCTTGGCCAGAAAGTTTTTGGCGGCCAGACAGTTTTAGGATTCTTGTCATGAGAAGGGAGAAGAAAGAGCGCAGGAAGAAAATCGATAGTATGCGCAAGGGGATATACATTCTCCCCAACCTCATTACTGCGGCCAGTCTTTTCTGCGGCTTTTTTTCCCTTCTGCGGACCCTGCAGGAAGATTTTTACACTGCGGCCATCTTTATTCTGGTCTCAGGTTTTCTGGACGGGTTGGACGGGAAAATTGCCCGTTATACGAACACCACCAGCCGTTTCGGGGTGGAATTTGATTCCCTGGCCGATATCGTCGCCTTTGGCGTTGCTCCCGGAATTCTGGTCTTCGCCTGGGCCCTCGAGCCTTTTGGACGACTGGGCTGGCTGGCTGCTTTTCTCTATGTCGTCTGTGGAGCCTTGCGCCTTGGCCGGTACAACATCCAGGTCAATACCGTGGAGAGCCGCTATTTCAGCGGCCTGCCCATACCAGCAGCCGCCTGCCTGATTGCCGCGGGTATTGTGGTCTTTTACAAGCTGGGCGATACCGGAGTGAGTAAACACCTAATCATTCTCATCTCCACCTACATTCTGGCTTTTTTAATGGTGAGCACCGTGAAATACTACGGGTTCAAGGACATCGAGCTTTTTAGGCGCAAGCCTTTCCGCTGGCTGGTGATCGCCATTCTGTTGATCATCGTGGTGGCCTACGAACCCGAATACACCCTTTTGGGCATCTTTCTGGCCTATGCCTTATCCGGCCCGGTTATAACCTTCATTTTACTCCGCCGCCGGCATGCGCCCAAGCCTCTTCTGCCGGAGGAAGAAACCATTTAATCGGAAAGGACAGGGGAGCGAATTGCAATAGAGGGTTACCCGTGCAGTCTGTTTTCAACTTTGATGGCTTCGTAAAAAGTCCATCTGCGGCGTTGCGCTTCACCTTCGTCGTTGCCGCGTACCTTGTAAGTACGCCTCACTCCTCAGGTTTTGCGCGCCTTGCATATGGAG
>JASEHN010000581.1 GCA_030018715.1 Thermodesulfobacteriota bacterium
CCTTCGATCCCTTCAAACTCCCCCCGCTCATTCAGGACTACCGGAACGCCGCCTCCTCCGGCTGCAATGGCGATCATTCCGGCATCGACGACCTTCTTCAAAGCACTCACTTCCAAAATCCGGATCGGGTCAGGCGAAGGGACGACACGGCGGAAAGGCGTTTCCCCGCCGGGCAAGACCTGCTTGATTTTGTAGCCCCTTTCAGATTCAAGTTTCTCTTTGGTCCTGCGGTCATAAAAGGGCCCCACTGGTTTGCCGGGATGCGCAAAGGCCGGGTCTTTCCGATCTACCAGCACCTGCGTAATCATGGTCACCACGTTGAAATTCAGATTAAGGGATTTGAGTTCATTCATAAGAGCTTGCTGCAACACATATCCTAATTGCCCCTGGGTCATGGCATTGCAGATGTCCATGGGTTGGGGCGGAAGCTGAGAAGCTGCGGCCTCTTGCTGTACCAGAAGGTTTCCTACCTGGGGGCCGTTCCCATGGGTGATAACCACTTCAAATCCCCTTTTGATGAATTCCAAAATGTGCAGGGATGCGGCCTGAATGCTGGCCCGCTGCTCCTCGTAGGTCCCCTGTAGGCGGGGAAGCTTGATGGCGTTGCCCCCCAAGGCGATCACAATTCTTTTCCGATCTCTTTTCATGTGTCCTCTTACCTTAGCCCTCAACCACGTTAAGGGAGTGGATATATCTGAAGAAATTTTATCGGCGTTGGGGATTACAGCAGTTTATCGAGAAGGTCAATCATCTCCAGATCACCGCCAGCCGGGGGGTCCCAATTTACCTGAACAACTTCCACTCCTTGAATTTGCAGGCTTTCGGCAAAATCCTGCACGCCGATATTTATGGCCTTCGGGCCATTCTGCAGAAGTTCATTCAGCTTATTGGACATCAGACCTCTCCTGTAGACGGGCTACCATAAGTGCGCAGAACTGAGCCGCCTGGGAGCTGCTGGGGAAAACGGCTACCCCTTCGTCCTCGAGGCGGGTGACCTGCTGCCGCAGGCCCTGCGGGTCTTCATCCGTGCCGCATACCGAAGCAACCACGCTAAGAAACCCCCCTCGCTTTTTAGCTTCGCGCTTGGCCTGGGCGATCGCCGGGGCGAGTTCGCCCGCAGGGTCGGGGGAAGAATTAAAGCCCAGGATAAAATCTAAGAGGATAATGGCGACCTGCGGGTCCTTCGCCTCAGCGATGAGACGTTCCCGGCGCAGACGGGAATCAATCATGGGGTGGGGGCGTCCAGCCGTGAATTCATCTGCGCCCATGTCCACCAGGGTGTGTTCCTTGCTCCGTAGAGGATCAGGTAATTTGGAATTTCCTTCTATGGGGGCATTGGAGTATGCGGCTAACCCTGCTTCCTTAAGGACTTGCTGGGCCTGATAGCAAAAAGTGCCGCCGGCAAAAATTCCGCGGATGTACTGTTGGTCGGAGTTCAGGGCGGTTCGTTCTTTTAAGATGAGCGCCTGGAGCCGGGAGCTGTTGGCGCTGAAGGAGGACTTTAGGTTGCCGGTAACGGTTTGAACGGCCAGGGCTGCAGCTTCGTCCAGAGTGCGGGCGATTTGATAGCGGATATTGGCATGGGCAAGTTCTTTTTTCAATCCCAGAAAACAAACGACCACTGGCTTTTGGCATTGGAGGATTCTCGGGACGATGTTGGCCAGAGCCATCGGGCCCGGCGGTTTGGATATAATGGCGATGGCTTTTGTCGGCAAGTCAGCATCGAGAGCATCGAGGACTGACAGCATGGAAATGCCCCCCAGGGCATCCGAAAGATCCCGGCTGCCGGTTCCGATAGCATGGGATATGCCTGAACCAGCCCGGTGCACAAGCGTGGTGAACTCCTGGATTCCAGTGCCGGAAGCGCCGATGACCCCGATAGGTCCGCGCCTTACGACATTGGCAAAGCCAACGCCCACCCCGCCGATAATCGCCGTGCCGCAATCAGGCCCCATGACGATGAGGCCGCGCTCGCGGGCATATTCTTTGAGGGAGCGTTCGCTCTCTACCGGGACATTGTCGCTGAACAGGAATACGTTTAAACCGCGTTCCAGAGCTTTCTCCGCTTCGCGGGCCGCATAGGCCCCGGGTACGGATATCACCGCCAGATTGGAAAGGGGCTGGCGGGCCAGAGCTTCGTCAAGGTTACGGATGGCTGATGCCGTTCCACCGCCTGATTCGGCTTGCAGCCACTGGTTAATATTTTCCAGAACGGCGGTTAGGTTCTGCTGACTGTCTGCCTTAACCGCCAGGATCAGATCGCTGGGCGTGGCCGCTGCAATCTCCGCGCCCGCAAAGCCGATTTCGGCAAGCACCCCCTTGTTCTTCTCCGTGCCCATGAAAAGCACGGCCTGAAGAATGCCCTTTTGCTCGGAGATGCGCTTGGCCACCCGCATTAAAAAAACAGAATCGTGGTATTCGTTTTTACGGATAACATAACCCGTTATCATCTAATCCCTCGATAAAGGAACGCCCCTTCGATTAAATTAGCCACAGAGGACACAGAGACCACAGAGTTTTAAAACCATAATCAAGAAAAAATAAAGAAACCGAGTCAAGTGTCCTAAGTGTTTAAAGTGATCCGCCTGAGGCGGATCAAAACGCTAAATTGTTATAAATTAGCCACAGAAAGCACAGAGATCACAGAGATCACAGAGTTCTTAAAACCGAAAAAATAAAGGATAAGTGTCAAGTGT
>JASEHN010000582.1 GCA_030018715.1 Thermodesulfobacteriota bacterium
AATTAAATTAGATTGCTTCACTTCGTTCGCAATGACACGATACCCTGTATGAGGATGTAATCGAATATATCAACGATTAAAGGGTTACTACTGGTTTTTTTGAAGTAAGAAAAAAGGAAAGGGAAGAGGTAAAAGATGAAGACCTATCGCATTGTAGTTTTGCCGGGAGACGGCATCGGGCCAGAAATCGTCGAAGCCGCCGTAGCGGTCCTAGATAAAATCCAGGAATTGGCCGGCGACTTTCGTTTGTCTTATGATGTTCATCAGGCCGGCGCGAATTATTACCTTAAAAACGGGAAAAATATGTCCGCGGAAACATTCGAAGCCATCCGCCAGTCCGATGCGACCATAAAAGGGCCGGTTGGATTACCTGAGGTGCGCCTGCCGGACGGTACCGAAGCCGGATCGCTGGGGGGTGTACTCCGGAATGGTTTCGATCTCTATGCCAACGTTCGTCCGATCAAGCTGTTTCCCAAAGTGCCCACGCCGCTCAAGGACAAATCGCCGGAGAGCATTGACTACATTATTATCCGAGAAAACACCGAAGGGCTTTATGCTTCCCGCGGCCGCGGGCTTATCACCGAACAGGCCGCCACCGACACTTTGTTGTTAACCCGCAAAGGATGCGAGAGGATTTGCCGCTTCGCCTTTGATACGGCTTTGCGTAAGACAAAAGGGGCCCCTGAAGATGGTCGGAGAAGGGTTACTTTGGTGGAAAAAAGCAATGTGCTGAGGAGTTTTTACTTTTTCCGGCAGGTCTTCGCCGAGGTGGCCAAGGAAACACCCGAGGTGGAGATTGAAACCCTCTACGTCGACGCTGCCGCGGCAGCTTTAATTACTAAGCCCCAGCATTTCCATGTGATTGTCACCGAGAATATGTTTGGGGACATTCTAAGCGATCTGGGGGGAGCAACAATAGGCGGACTGGGGATGTGCCCGTCAGCCAATGTCGGGGAAGAACGTGCTTATTTCGAACCCATTCATGGCTCAGCGCTGGATATCGCAGGAAAAAACGTTGCCAACCCGCTCTCCCAAATCAGGGCCGCAGGCATGATGCTGGAGTATCTGGGGCGCCAGAAGGATGCCGCTCTGCTGGAGAAGGCCATCTGGCAAGCACTGGAAAAAGAACGTTTCTCCATATCGCCGGCCGGTCAGGTAGAGAAAGGGGCTATGGTGGTCGCCGCTGCGCTCAAGGAAGAACTGGAACGCTGCTATGAGGTAAGGAAGTAGGTGAGGAGATGTGAATGGCTCTGGTGCTTAGTGGCAAAAATTGCGAGGCATTACCAGGTTCTGAGGTCAGGGCGATTCGTTTAGCATCCTGAGGCGGTGCGTTCTCTGTGGATAGGGCGGGAAGAAGAAACCCAGCCTCCTTCGGCAGAAACAAACTGGATTTTTTCCGCATTTTTCCCCGGCCGATACTGCCCGTGGTCTTCGTACCGTCCCCCGGACCACGAAAAAAGGAAGCCCACTATAACGCAAATTTTTGCAACGAAGTAATAGAGAAGGGGCGGCGGGTTTCATGAGCGTGGGAGATGAAGGTTATCGGTTGGGCGAAGACGGAGATCGTCACGCGGAAGTTTTTAAGGAGGAACTGAAGGCATGAGTTGCTCCATGCGGAGGAGAGAATGATCGCCAAAGATTTGCAGGAGGAATACCTTTTTTCCGGCCATGGGGCCTGTCCGGGTTGCGCCATGCCCCTGATCGCCCGCCAAGCCTTCAGCGCTCTGGGTCAGAACACAATCGTCGTTATTACGGCCAGTTGTTTCGGGACAATCATCTCCACTTTTTACCCCATCGCCCCCATCAAATTGGCTGCTTATTCGACCCCCTTTGCCTCTGCCGGGGCAGCCGCTTCCGGCGTGCGAGCCGCTCTCGATATGAAGGGAGACGCAGCCACGGCGGTTCTGGTTGTAGCCGGGGATGGAGGAACTTTTGACATCGGTCTCCAGGCCCTGTCAGCGGCTGCCGAGCGGAACGATGATATGATCTTCCTCTGTTACGACAATGAGGCATACATGAACACAGGAATCCAGCGTTCCTCAGCTACTCCTTGGGGCTCCTGGACGACAACGACACCCCCTACAAATCTGAAAGATCAACCAAAGAAAGACATCGTCCAGATCATGGTCGCCCATCGGGTTCCCTACGTGGCCACGGTCTCGCTCGCCTACCCCGAGGATTTCGCCCGTAAGGTAAGGAAGGCCAGGGAGATCCGCGGGTTTAAATTCTTCTATGCCCTTTCTCCATGCCCTGTTGGGTGGAGGTTTTCTTCAGAGCTATCCGTCTCCCTGGCCAGGCTGGCCGTGCAAACAAAAGTCTTCCCGCTCTATGAAGTGGAGAATGGCAACCGGTACATCCTTAATGAAGTACCCGAAACGGTCCCGGTCAATGAGTATTTAAGACACCAGGGACGCTATTCTTTTCTGCGAGAAGGGGATATGGAACGGATCCAGGCAAATGTTGACCGGGAATGGACGCGCCTAATGAGGCAAATAGAGAGGACTGAGGAATTCGGAGGAGAGCTGGGAAACAAGAGGGGTTGATCAGAGTATCCGGGCCATTTTGTTTGAAAGCCAAAGCCAAATCCCTCTAATATAGAGTCCCACCCGGAAAAATTTTCGTCATACATCATCGCACTGAATTCTTAAAAGGATACTATAGGGAACGAGGTTATTGCCATTAATAAA
>JASEHN010000583.1 GCA_030018715.1 Thermodesulfobacteriota bacterium
AAACCTCTGGACTCCGGTTTTCACCGGAGTGACGACTTTTTACGAAGCCATCAATATTAACAGGGGGCAAAATAGAAAATCAAGAAATTTAATTCCAGGATATTGGAGGAGGTTTAAGCCGGTTTTCCATTGGATAGTTAAAGTCTGCGTAAGGAAGGTGGGGATAGTCAACAACGCATCTTTTTCTTAAGCGCCAAGAGCAGCTCCCCTTCACAACGACGCTAATAATTAATTATTTTAACTTAATCGATCGGTGAAAAATGGGAGGCAGGTAATATAGACTTTTTCAGCCCACTTTTTAGCCATTTCGGCATCATACTTGGAGTAAAGGCGGTCAGGCGGTAAGCGTAAAATATCATCTCCATACATGCTTTTCTCTCTTTCCCCTCTGAGATTTCTTGAAATGAAAGCCATTTCCTCAATCAAATTTTGGCTAAGGGAAGGGAAACGAGAAGCATTATCAAGAAGAATACTTCCAACATCGTGCCATTTCGGAGGGTCTATCCCGATAGATATCAATACAGCTTTCAGGCAAAGCTCCACGCATTCCTGGGCCGTGCGGATAACATAAGGATAATCATCTATTTGAAAAGCCTCTTCCATTGTCTTATATCGGCTGGTGGCTTGGCGAAAAAGACCGGAAGCTAATTCTTTATTGGTCATATTTCAAAAATATCCCCCGGTTTATAATCCGGTTTAAGATCCCAATACCACATTTTCCCTACTTGAACCTTTTGGGCGCCTAATTCTTTCAGCCTCTTTTTGACCTTCCGCAGAACAGCCTGAAAGAAATTTCCCTGGTCATAAAATATTTTAGCCTCATCAGTCATATCGAAATATATCCGGGAGATACAATCAGCTTCCTTAGGAGTCTTGAGGATAGTAGATATATAAGGGAATAAGCTTTCCCGCCTGAACATTTTTCTCAATGAAGCTTCGGCATCATTAAGAATTCGGGTAAGGAAAATTTGGCGCTCCAAGGCTGGGGCAGGAATCCCCTCGGCTACAACGAGAAGGTCAATATCTGATTCCGGATCAATTTGGCCGCGAGCATAAGAACCGTAAAGGACAACCGAAATTAATTTTTCCCCAAGGCTACCCCTAAGCGCTTCTACCAAATGCTCGATCATTTTAAATATTGCAGCAAAATGTTCTTCTTTTTCTAATATTTCCGTCATAACGATTAATTACCACCGACAAATGTAGCCTTGTTTGGTTAGGGCAGCTATTTCTCTCCTCATTTTTGAATAAATTCACCCTCCTTTTCTATATTACGAAACCTAAGGCTGGGCGTCAAGCCAAGCTTTCTTACATGAAAAAGGGCGGGAATAATGGAATTGCCACTGAGATTAGGTCAAGCTTGCCGCTTTACAATTAGTATCCTTTCTCTTTTACCTACCCTTGAATGAATAGCCCTTTTTCTGGATTCCAGCGGAACGGATGCCGCGGGCATCCTCGGAAATCAGAACTTCGGCGGCCGCCATCAGCTCCTTCCAGACTCCTATATCCAGGGCATTCAACCGCTCAGGCTTGTTCAAGGTTATCAGGGCGACCTTATCTCGAATTTCCAAAAGCACTTTGTTTCCGTAGTTCATGACCAACTCCTAATTTAGTATTGTGGATTGCGGAATGTCGAAAAATATGTTTTATTTCCATTTTCATTTTTGCCGTTCCTTTTCTCTTTGCTGAATGTGGCCACCTGACCCTGGGCGGATTTGAAGATATATGGTTTTTGATGCGCCAGAGAGATGATGCGCTTTTAGACTTTTGGCAAAATCTATTTCTGTCTTTTAAGAGAGGCCAGGAGTTCTTCCAGTTGAGCGAAGGGAAGGCGAATGACCGTTTGCCCCTGGCGGATTTCTATCTCAGGGCCTCTCTCCGTCTCCATTTTATGTACCTCAATTTTTTCTTCCGCGACGCTTCCCTCAGGGGGAACGAACTCTTTGTAGGCAGGTGGGATGTATCCTGGCTGGATCCAATCCAGGGGGTTGAACTCGGCGAACTGAATTAGGGTCCCGAAAGCGTTTTTGGGATGGATATATAACTCTTTCCACCCGGGGAAAGGTTCGGCATAACCGAAGGTGGGAATTCCTTTCTCCTGCAAAATATGGTGGGCCTCCTCGATATCGTTAACCTGAATGGTGATGTGATGGGGACCTTCTCCCCGCTTTTCCAAACACCGGTACACGAAGCCGTCTTTTTCCAGGGGATCGATCAGCTCGATAAAACAAGAAGTGCCGAGTTCCACTGTTGTCCAGCGATACTTCTGGTCGGTAACTGGCGCGCAGAAGAGCTCCCGCCCTCCCAGGGCATCCAAAAAGAAAGCCCGGGCTTTATCCAGATCACGAACAGCGATGGATACGTGGTCAATTCGTCGAATCATACTTTCCTCCAGAGTTATGGGTCTCGAATTTCTTCAGGAGTAAAATAGCTTATTCTGGACAGTGAATCAAGACCTTAATGTCCCTTCACCACAGAGAACACTGAGATGGATTCTAATTTTTCAATTGACAGGAATAAAAAAAATATTTATTACCTAAGATGAGCGATTTTTTTCTTTTGGATTAGCAGAAATTTAGTTACTGGGCGATAGATATTGGGTATAATTGGTTTGACAAAAATCAAAATCCACCACCCAGTAAGTGAGGAAATTATGAAGCAGAATGGATT
>JASEHN010000584.1 GCA_030018715.1 Thermodesulfobacteriota bacterium
AATCAGTTCTCTTCTTGTTCTTATTCTCCTGGGAGTCACCAAAAGCGTGCCTTCCGTTAATGACCTTTTCCATGGTTTTCGCTCTCCCATTCTTTATTTTCTCGTGGGCGTCATGGCCATGGGCGGAGCTATCGTAAAAAGCGGCTTGGCCCTGCGGGCGGCTAAAGTTTTTCTGCGCGGGGCCGGCGGCAGCAGTAAACGGCTTTTCGCCAACTGTCTTCTTTCGCTTCCTCCGCTGGCCCTCATTCTTCCTTCGGCCATCACCCGGAATGCCATCCTCCTCCCGGCTTATCAGGAGACCTTCAGACAGATGAATCTCCCTCGGGAAGATGGGCTGGTAAAATCTATCGTCCTTACCCTGGGTTTGCTTAACCCTTTCGCTTCCTCGGCCTTCATGACGGGTGGCCTGGCCCCCATGACCACCTCGACTCTGCTCGGTGGTCTCTCCTGGTGGCGCTGGTTTTTCCTGATGAGCCTTCCCTATTATGTCCTCCTGCTCCTGGGAGGGTTGTGGACCTACTGGGTTAACCCTTCCCCCCAGAGGTCTTTTGAACAGAAGGAATTGAAAAAAACCCTTCCATTGACTTCAGAGGAAAAACGGGTTGTTGCGGTTCTGGCCCTCACCTCTTTCCTTTGGATTATTGACTTCTGGCATGGTTGGCATCCGGCGATTCCGGCGCTGATCGCCGCAACACTTCTTACCACTCCCGGCATAGGCGTCCTTTCCTGGAAAGAATTGGAAAAGACCATTCCCTGGTCCACTTTTTTTGTGCTCGGGGCCTCCCTTTCTTTGGCTCAGGCCCTTATTACTACTGGGGCAGCTGCCTGGTTCGCCCAATCCCTCGCTCATTCCATCATCTTACTTCAAGGTTTAGATCAACTCGTTATTCTCATGCTCATCCTGATGGTCTCTATTGTCCACCTGGGAATAGCCAATATGTCGGCCTGTATTGCGCTGCTTATCCCCATTACCACCACCCTGGCCATGGCCCTCAAGATGAACCCTATCGTTTTCGGTTTGATCGTTTCAATTGTGGTGGATGCCGTAATTTTATATCCGGTCCAAACCGCAACCAACATTTTAGCCTATGAGACCGGGTTAATCGGAGGGAAGGATGTTTTAAAAGTAGGGCTGGGGCTTCTCGTTCTTACATCCTTAGTCATCCTTTTCGTCGCCCTGCCCTGGTGGTCCTTGCTCGGCGTTCCGTTAAATATCAAATAATTTTTGCCCCGGAACCCCTAACACCCCGCCCTAACGTTTTGCGTCTCACCTTTGTGCTCTCTGTGCTGTGATCTCTGTTGCTTGGGTAGGACATTGATACCTCAAAAAGGAAGGGGACCAAAGAAGAAAAATTAGGGCCATTAAATTAGAGAAATCTGAGCTATAGGCATCCCTTCCCCATAGGCATCAATGATTTGCTCAAATTCAATTATTGTTGACAAACGCATTGTATTTATTTATATTTGTAACAACAAATTGAACTAAAAATTAACAAAAAGTGGGTAATTGGAGGTACGATCGATCTCCAAATCTTACCGCCGCTCTCTTATTACTATGTCTTTTTTGTGATAAATTTTTCAGCGATGTTTTAATGTAAGTATCGGGGGTGAATCTTATGGGCATCTCGTTTGCTACCGAAGTTATCCCTATTGAAGCCGACGCAAGCGGGGTTTTGCGGGTCGGAAAAACACGCGTAACCTTGGACACCGTTATTGCGGCCTTTTCCAACGGCGCCACTCCTGAAGAGATCGTTCAACAGTATCCTTCCTTGAACTTGGCAGACGTCTATCATGTGATTGGCTATTATTTGCGTCGACCATCGGAAGTAGAAGCGTATTTTCGGCAAAGAAAGGTCCAAACGAACGCGGTTCGCAAGGAAAATGAAACTCGCTTTGACCCTCAGGGTGTGCGCAACCGCCTCATGGCTCGCTCTGCAGGCCGAGTGCATTAGACCATGCTTTTGCTGGCCGCTGACGAGAACTTTAACAACGACATTGTGCGCGGCTTATTACGCCGCAAGCCTGACCTGGACATTGTGCGTATTCAGGATGAAGGCCTCTCAGGGGCAGATGATCAGGCCGTTCTTGAATGGGCGGCACAAAACGGGCGTATACTCCTAACTCATGATGTCTCCACAATTACACATTATGCCTATGATCGTGTTCGATCCGGTAGACCTATGCCCGGCATCTTTGAAGTGAGCCTGGATATTCCAATCAACATCGTTATCGATGATATTTTACTGCTGGCCAAATACAGTGTTGACGGTGAATGGGAAGGCCAAGTACGGTATCTGCCATTGCGGTAAATTAGGGAACCACGGGCTTGTGATAAAAATGGAGTACGTAGTGGAAAATTGACACCTTTTCGGACGGCTTAAGATACCTTTTAGGTTCTATTCCGAGCTCTATGGCAAAATGTAAAGTTTCCATTACGTCCAACCCTTCCGGCATTTGGGCTCAGGACAACAGCAGTGAACAAGGCGGCGAAATCCGAGTAAGTGTCTTCTTTAAATCGGTATTGGTAAGTCGGAAAGGGGGACGTTCGTGCAGAGCGTGCTTTGCGCCTTTTCAAATGTGGTTCCCTTCTTTCTCATTCTTCTATGCATTTTCTGCACGAACGTTATATATTGAATCTCATCGATGGGAAACTTTAAAGGATAAC
>JASEHN010000585.1 GCA_030018715.1 Thermodesulfobacteriota bacterium
TCGAGGCAGCGGCCAAACTCATTAGTTTTCCCATGGAGAAGGTTTTTTTAAACATTGAGAAATACGGGAATACTTCCTCCGCCACCATCCCCATCGCCATGGATGAAGTCCATCGGGAAGGAAAGGTGAAGGCCGGAGATTTGATGCTGCTGTGTTCTTTCGGCACCGGGGTTACCTGGGGCTCGGCGGTCATCCGCTGGTAATTTTTTTGCCACAGAGAACACAGAGAGCACAGAGTCTTAATAGATTTGGAGTAAGATCAATTAAGATGGCCTGACAAAAAAATCGTAAGACTGTCACTCCTGCGAAAGCAGTCCGCCTATGGCGGGACAGAACTGCTTTAATTTATTGGATTCCCGCTTTCGCGGGAATGACCAAATGAAGGGAATTTTGACTTTTTACTACGTCATCAATTAAGTTTTATCGTAAATATTTATTTTGTTTTAATCCTAAATTTCTTATAGTTGTTTTTCCTTATTCTCGGTGATCTCTGTGGCCTCTGTGGCAATATTGTTTTTAATGAAAAAGGAGAGCGAGAAAGAATGGATTATTTTTTGAATGAGGACCAGAAGGCCATCCGGGACCTGGCGCGGAAAATCGCGCAGGAGCGGGTGATGCCCGTGCGCGCGGAACTGGATGAAAAAGAAGAATTTCCCTGGGGGCCTTTGAAATATCTGGCCGATGTCGGCCTTTTCGGAGTGTACATTCCCGAAGAGTATGGCGGCCTGGGGTATGGCTCTTTCGAGAATTGCCTGGCCATTGAGGAGATCTCCCGCGCCTGTATCGGTGTTTCTGTGTCCTTTGCCGCCTCTGGCCTGGGATCATATCCATTCCTTCTCTTCGGCAGCGAAGAGCAGAAGAAAAAGTACCTGCCGGATGTGGCCTCCGGGCGGAAACTGGCGGCATTCGGCCTTACGGAAGCCGGTGCCGGGAGCGACGCCGGGGGAATCCGCACTACGGCCAAGCGCGATGGAGATGCTTACATCCTTAACGGAACGAAGCAGTGGATCACCAACGGGGGTGAAGCGGAATTGTATTCCGTGATTGCCCTGACGGACAAAGCCAAAGGTCCGCGCGGGGCCAGCGCTTTCCTCTTGGAAAAAGGCCTGCCCGGGTTCAACTTCGGGAAAAAAGAAAAGAAATTGGGTATCCGCTGTTCAGCGACCCGGGAGCTCGTCTTCGAGGACTGCCGGGTTCCCAAAGAGAGTCTTATTGGACGGGAAGGGATGGGGTTCATCGTAGCCATGCGCACGCTGGACAAGACCCGGCCGGGGATTGGCGCCCAGGCTGTCGGATTGGCGCAGGGGGCCTTTGAGGCGGCTGTGGAGTACGCCAGGGAGCGGCACCAGTTCGAGAAGCCGATTATTTCCTTCCAGGCTGTCTCGCATATACTGGCCGACATGGCCGCAGAGATTGAAGCCGCCCGCGCTCTGGTTTACGCCGTAGCCCGTTGGGTGGATACTAATCCCAAGGACATCTCCAGGTACTCGGCCATCTCCAAGCTATTTCCCACAGATGTGGCCATGAAGGTGACGGTTGATGCCGTGCAGATTTTCGGCGGTTATGGGTTTATGCGGGATTACCCGGTAGAAAAGATGATGCGCGACGCCAAAATTCTGCAGATCTATGAAGGAACAAATCAGATTCAACGCAACGTCATCGGCCAGTCGCTGATTAAAGAGTATGCCAGTAAACCCCATTAGAAGGTCTTTAACCTTCCACCGGGATGGCTCACCAAGGGCTTTAAATCCTGTGTGAGTTCTAAAAAGAATTTTGTCTTCATCCTCGCTGCAAACAGCGGGGCTTTCTAACGGGGTAAATGGGGTAAATAAGGAGAGGCTGATGGGTGAGAGGCTTTTAGGAAAAGTCGCTTTGATTACCGGCGGAGCCCAGGGCATTGGAAGAGCCATTGCCCTCCTATTTGCCCGCGAGGGGGGGAGAGTAGTGCTTTCCGACATCAACCTGGAGAAAGCTAAAGAGACCTGCCGGGAAATTGAGTCCCTCGGCCGGGAAGCGCTGGCTGTGGGGGGGAACGTCGCTGATGCCCGGGAGGCTGAAGCGATGGTGCAACAAACCCTGGAAAAATTTGGCCGCCTGGACATCCTGGTTAACAACGCCGGAATTACCCGGGATCAAGTCCTTTTACGCATGAAAGAGGAAGAATGGGACCTGGTTCTTTCCGTAAACCTGAAAGGGGCATTCCATTGCACCAAAGCTGCCTTGCGCCCCTTCCTAAAACAAAAAGGCGGAAAAGTGGTGAATATCGCTTCGGTCACTGGCCAGATGGGGAATGCCGGTCAGTCCAATTACGCCGCCTCCAAGGCCGGTCTGATCGGCTTCACCAAGTCCATCGCCCGGGAATACGCCAGCCGAAACATTCAGGTGAATGCCGTGGCTCCCGGTTTCATAGATACGGCCATGAGCCAGGCCATTCCCGAGAAGGGCAGGGAAGTCTTGATCAAACAGATTCCCATGGAACGGCTGGGCAGTCCGGAGGATATAGCCGAGGCGGTGCTTTTCCTGGCCAGCCCGGCGGCAGATTATATCACCGGCCAGGTGCTAAACGTCAACGGCGGGATGTATATGTGATTCGCCAGGGATAAAAAATGATGGCTTCGTAAAAAGTCCATCTGTCCGCCTAAGGCGGATTGCGCTTCACCTT
>JASEHN010000034.1 GCA_030018715.1 Thermodesulfobacteriota bacterium
GCTTTGATGATCCGGTCAATGCATTCACCCTCGGAATTCGTGTAGAAAATATCCAGGTCGAACTTTTTGGCCTGAGCATAGTCCTGCATCATTTTGTCCAATTCGGCGGCCGTGGTTTTCCCGTAGATCTCTGGCTGACGAATCCCCAGCAGGCTCATGTTGCTTCCCTGAATGAGCAGTATTTTGGGCATGGTTGTTTCCTTTCTTTTTAAGATCAGCAGGATTTTATATCAGGAGAAATCATTTTTTCAATGATATTTCGGTCTGTAACCAGGTCAGATTCTACATCCTTCTTCGCCCTAAACCGCCTTTCATCCGGATTTTATGCGCATCCTTATCCAGATGGCAGCGCTTATATTTCTTCCCGCTGCCACACCAGCAGGTATCATTGCGGCTCATTTCTGTCTTTTTCTCTTGTGATTGTTTGTTATTGAAAAAGCGTTCCAGTAATTTCATCTTCGATTTTAACCTTTTCCTCCTTAACCAGTATAGACGGAAACACAATTGGCAGGAAAATTAAATCCTCAATTCAAATTTGGAAATGGGGATATTTTGCCTGGGATTTTACAGAAAAGGCCTATGCATTATCCGCGACCTGGCGCGGATAAAGTGGCCCGCCTCAGGCGGGCAGGGAATAAGGCCTGAAATCTCCCCTAACCCCCTTTGCCCCGCCTAAGGCGGAGGGGAAGGGGGGATTTATCTGTAGGCATTTCCTTCTTAGCAACATTTTAATATTAGTTTAGCAGGAAGCGCTTAATATCTCCGGCCCCCTCCGCCGCCGCTGCTGCGGCTCCCCCGGAATCCTCCACTTCCCCGGTTGCCGCTGGGCCCTGGGCTCCTATCGTCTCTTTTAGGGCGGGCTTCATTGACTGTGATGGTGTTTCCGAGGAGCTGGCCTCCATTGAACTTCTGGATAGCCTCTTGCGCTTCCTTTTCGCTGCCCATTTCGACAAACCCGAATCCTCTGTTTAAGCCGGTGTACTTATCCTTGATGAGGGTTACGGACACCACTTTTCCTATCTCTGAAAAGTTGGCTTTCAGGTCCTCTTCCGTGATTTCAATTGACAAATTTCCGATGTACAGGTTCTTATTCATGTCAGCCTCCCTTTTTTCTCCTCACCCTCATCAATGAGGACTTTGTTGAATAATTATGCATCCGCGGTTCTGCGTTGCTGCACAGGAGAGGAACCGGGTCGATCATAATAATAAAGCCGCATAAGCTTTCAAGAGCTCTGCGGCTTTATTATTCCAACCTTAAACTCTTTACGACTTGAATAAGTTATCCTACATTTTTTGGGACAATGATGTCAATTGTTATTTTCCCCTTTTAATGGGTGCCTCCATTCACTTTACAGAATCCCTATTCTTAGCCCGGGGTTCGGAATGACGATTGAGCACCAGATTTTGAGATTTGCAAGAACCTCATTCGGGACCACAAAAAGCGAATGGTGGCAAGGAAAATATTTTATTGCAGTTTTTCATCCGGGCATGGGCTGGACGGGAAATCGAGGCAACCGGAAACTGCTGTGATGGATGTCGCGGACGTGGCAAGCGATCCATCTTTAGGCCCCCCTCCGTCCTCTCCCCGGGAGGGGAGAGGGAAGGGTGGGGGGCATCATTTGCCTATTCTCATGTTTCCCGGGTTTCGCCCTGGTCATGAGAATGGGTTAGAACTTGGGAATTGCGAAGAGCACTCCGCCGAGGAGCAGCCAGCAAACCAGCAGGGTGAGGAAGATGTTAAACAACTGACCCACCCAATACAGGTTGAAGGGCTTTCCGCCCTTTAAATATTTGCCCAGCTCTCTGTAGTTGCTGTCCAGGCCGATGCAGACGAAGGCAAGGCAGAACAAAATATCGCGTAAGGGGAGAACCCCTCCTTTTCTGCCCAGCCATTCGGATACCTTGGCGTCACCGTAGATCGGCGTTAGCAGGAATGAGAAAACCAGCGAGGCGATGACGAACCCGATGATGAATTTCGGGGTGCGGAACCAGATTTCCCAAGGGCTGGGCTTCTCGGCAGTGGGGTCCCTCTCGATTCGGGTGACCCAGATGAGGGCGATGAAGAAGGCGATGATGCCGATGAGCACGTTCTGGATCATCTTGATGGTGGCCGCGGCCTTCATGGCGGTGGGGCCGACCATTTCACCGGCCGCCACCACGGCGCCGGTAGAGTCGATGGTCCCGCCCAGCCAGGCGCCGGCCACCAGTTGGCTCATTCCCGTCGCTTTGGCGATGAAGGGCATCACCACCATCATCAGGACGGTGAAGATCAGGGTGGTTCCCACGGCGATGGTGATATAGACCGGCTTTGCCTTGCAGGCGGCGCCGGCGGCGATGGCCGCCGAAACACCGCAAACCGACGTGGCGGCGGCGATCGGCACCACTAACTCCTTTTCCATCTTGAGCGTCTTGACGCCGTAGAGGTACATGAAATACAGAACGATGGGGGTAACCACCCAGGCGATCACCAAGCCGTAGGGTCCCAGGACGAGGATCTTGCCGAAGAGGATATCGGCGCCCAGGATGACAAGGCCGGTCTTGATGTAAAGCTCCGTCCTCACCCCCACTTTCATCCATTTGGGCACCCCGACGGTGTTGGAGATGATAAGACCGATGATCAAAGCCCAGAAAGGATAGGCCAACCCGTAATAAGCCAATGTCTTCTGATTGGCGATCCAGAAGGCAACGATGGCGATGAAAAAAACGATCAGAAATGCCGGGACATAAGTTCGGACGGACTCGCCAATGATACTTATGGCGATGAGGTAGATAATGGTGAGGCCGATGAACATTATCAAGTACCCGACCAGGATATCGCCCGTAAAGGCGGCGAACGGGGCGTCCGTCCATCTTTTCACTGACGGGAATGCCCCCAGGCCCTTGACCACCCCAAGGAACGTGAGAAAGAGGATGAAAAAGCCCACCCAGCAGGCCCACCAGTCTTCTTTCTTCCAGATAGACGACATATCGATCTTTTTCATGAAAACCTCCTTTCTCTTTTTGAAAGTCTCGGTTTTTTTGTAAGAAACTCCCTAGACATCTCGGATTCCCTTTGTTATCCTTATATGCGGAACCACCTCCTTTTGAAGTTTTATGATTTTTCCCTTACCATGCTGCTGAATCAGCGCTCTCCCGCCGCCCCGTGGCGATGACTTCTTACCGATCCAGAGGTTGAATCCAATTTAGATACGGGGTAAACGGCCCTGGCAGAATTTCGCCTTGACCGCATGGGATTATACAAATAAGAGTTTTTGCGGTCAATCAAAAAAGATGATCTCGTAAAAAGTCGGCAGAAGAGTCATTGCGAGCGAAAGCGAAGCAATCTCGTTTTTATAAGTCCTTGAAAATACGGGATTGCTTCGTCGTCCCGCATTGGCGGAACTCCTCGCAATGACGAAAATTGGACTTTTTACGAGATCATCAAAAAATTCTGATAAAAATAGGGGGTTTATCTATTTGCTGCGGCAGGCCGCCCACTTCCCGCGGGAGATGTCACAAGCCCGCTCAGCTACCTAATCCTCGGCCAAGCCGACGACCGCGACCTTCCCCCGCCGGCCGGGGCGGGAGCCCCGCCCTCATAAATCTTCCAGACGCCCCCGCCCCGGTTCTTCGGGCCCTCTTTGTACATGCTCTCCAGCCCCCCAAATGCTTGGTTTTTCCTTTTATCGATTGAGCGGTTGAAACGGCCCCGCCTCTTCCACCTTTCCGTCTTCTCTCACCGAGCCTTCCCATTTCCAGCCAATCTTGCTGTTGGCGACACCGACTTGGTAATTCCCGCGGTGGGACGGCTCGGTGGAAAAGGAAACGGTCACCCTCCAGTGTCCCCGGGTATACGCAACGGTTCCCCTGCCCGTGGGATATTGCGGAGCAGGAATATCTTCTGCCTCCCATTCGACATATACCGAAGGCAGCACCCGGTCGGACTTCTTGATTAATTCATCCAGCCCCGATACGGTGAAATAAGTCGTCCGGTCTATCATGGGATCATCCCCGGATCGGAGGCGAATATGATCCAGGACGATATCCCTTGCCCTGGCGGGGGTAATAGGGTCATCAGTCCATCCCTTGCCGCCAGTGCAGGAGGCCGCCATAAAAAGCAGCCCCCCCGTGAAGATAATGATCAGACTCCGAACCATTCCGGGCGATTTTCGCCTTTGCCGGGAATCCACTGATCTTCGTCCTCCAATAAGAATAACCAGGTTCCTTTGTTTAGACGACTTTTTCCTAGCGGCAGGATGAGAATATTTCTTTCGCCGTCGCCCGCCGTATTTTTTGGACGGCCATCTCCATTTCCCAGGTGGTTTTTTCCTCGATTTCGGTTCCCTGAATGGTTTTCAAAGCCTCGGCGTTGACTTCCTTTTCGGCCCGGCCGAGGCAATCCAAAAACCTCAGGTAATCCTCTTCGGTTCCATAGGCGCTTTTGACCATGGTCGAGTGGCTCCGGCCGTCCGCGGTCAGTAACCGGCCAAAATGGTCCAGCAGCAGGTCGATCTCTTCCATTTGTTTCTTCTGGATGGAAGGGGAATACAGCCCCTTGTTTTCGGAGGTCATGATTTTTTGGGTCCTTTCTTCAACCTGCGACAGGACCGCCGTCCGCGACTGCCTTCGATCAACCATATGAAACGCTGCTTCGAGGGCCAGCATCTTGGTGAACAAACAGTTATTTATAAAGAGCTCTTTGCTCTTCCGGGTTCTGAAGAGACTATAGAGGAATAAGGGGGGGATCATGATTTCCCAAGCGGATGCTTGGTGCTGCCCCAAGACCGCCGCAGCGGTTGATCCGACAACGGCGCGTTCATGTTTGACGATCGATTGCACCTTGCCAGGCATGTCCGGCGACAAGGGCGGGTCTTTTCCAAAAAAACTTCTCAACCAATCCTTCATCGAAGGTTCCTGAGTTAGCAATACCCGGGAGAATTCAATAAATCCGATTGGGCGGTCCTGGCATCCCTCCACTGACGGGTTCTCTCCCGCCGGCGGCAGAGGGTAAGCGACGGGCGGTCAAGAAGGCGAGGCCGCCCGGAAAAAAATTCTCCGGCTCCCGGCCGCAAAGATCTCCGCCAAGCCTTTGGGGATGAGTGGAGTATACGCAGAAGGTAATCGCAGGTCAAGAGAATTAAGAATCCGGTGTTCTGAAAAAAATTGACATTTTGCAAAAGTTCGTTAAACTCTATGGGTATTTCAGTCCTGGTAATAAGATATTTCCTTGGTGAGGAGAAAAAATGGGGAAAGCAGTATGGCATGCTATTGAAGCGGAACAAGTACTTAAAGAACTGAATACGGATAGCCATAATGGCTTGACCGCCGACGAGGTCCAGAAGAGGCTGGAACAATACGGCTATAATGAACTAAAAAAAGAAGAAAAAATTTCCCCTATTACCCTCTTCTTCAACCAGTTCAAGAATATCCTGATCATCATCCTTCTCGTGGCCATCGGGCTTTCGGCGCTGATCGGGGAGCTGGTGGATGCAGCCATCATCGCCGTGATCGTCGTCTTTTGCGCAGTCCTGGGGTTTATTCAGGAGTACCGCGCCGAGCGGGCCCTGGATGCTTTGAAGAAGATGCTCTCTCCAACCATTACCGTTTTAAGAGGAGGGCGGGAAGCTGATATTCCCTCGAAAGAACTTGTCCCCGGAGATATAATGCTCCTGGAAGCGGGAGATAAGATCCCGGCCGACGCCCGCCTGGTGGAAAGCCATTCATTGAGATGCGATGAAGCTTCGTTAACAGGGGAGTCCGTGCCAGTGAGCAAAAATATTCAGCCTTCATCTGAAGGGGTGCGGGTCAGCGATCGCAAAAACATGATCTTCACCGGGACCACCGTTACTTATGGGCGAGGGAAAGCAGTCGTCACTTCCACCGGCATGAATACAGAATTTGGCAAAATCGCCGAGGAAGTTACGAGTGTGGAGGTTGAGAAGACTCCTCTGGAAAAGAGAACGGCAGAGATCGGAAAATGGCTGGGCATCGTCGCCGTGTCGATCTGTATCCTGGTTGCCGGAATCAGCATATTCAGGGAAGCGATGTGGGGCAAAATAGACCTGCAATTCGTCATCACCATGGTGATGTTTACTGTGGCCCTCGCTGTAGCAGCAGTTCCTGAGGCGCTGGCAGCCATTGTGACAGGAGCCCTAGCCATCGGGATGCATCAGATGGCCCAAAAAAATGCCCTCATAAGAAAAATGCCCGCGGTCGAGACTTTGGGATGCACCACAGTCATCTGCTCTGATAAGACCGGGACCCTCACCAAAGGAGAGATGACCGTCAGGAAGATCTTCGCCAGGGGCAAAATGGTGGAGGTGAGCGGAATTGGTTATGACCCCGTGGGTGAGTTTAAAGGATCAGATCCAGTGGGAATCAACAAGAGTCGCTCCTTACGAATGCTTTTGCAGGCAGGGATTTTATGCAGCGACGCCGACCTTCATCAGCAGAACGGAAAATGGTTGATCAAAGGAGATCCCACCGAGGGGGCCCTGGTTGTAGCCGCAGCCAAAGCCGGCCTTTCGATCCATGAGATCAAGCTGGAAAACCCCAGGATTGAGGAAATTCCTTTTAGTTCCGAGAGGAAAAGAATGACGACCATCCATCAAATGCCCGATGGGAAAAAGGTCGCTTTCATGAAGGGAGCTCCGGAGGTTATACTGGGAAAATGCCCTTATATTCTTGAAGACGGAGGCTGGAGAAACCTCCATGGAGAGGAAAAAGCGGACATATTGCGGGCAAACGAGGAGATGGCCCATGCGGCTTTGAGGGTCCTGGGGATTGCTTACCGGGATCTTCCCGATGGAATCGGTTACAGCGAGGATTTTATTGAAAAGGATTTGATCTTTCTGGGCCTAGTGGGCATGATGGACCCCCCGCGGGAAGAAGCGATTGAGGCCACCAAGGTATGTAGGCAGGTGGGCATTAAACCCATTATGATTACCGGAGACCATAAGCTAACGGCCGTGGCCATTGCCAAGGAAATTGGATTATATAAGGATGGCGACAAGGTGCTTACCGGAGAAGAACTGGAAAAGATGAGCGATGAGGAGTATGAGAAGGTTGTCCGCCAGGTTACGGTATATGCCCGAGTGTCCCCGATGGACAAATTAAAAATCGTGAAGGCCTGGAAGAATCAGGGGGAAGTCGTGGCCATGACCGGCGACGGGGTAAATGATGCTCCCGCTCTCAAGCAGGCCGACATCGGAATCGCCATGGGGATTACCGGAACAGAAGTGACCAAAGAAGCAGCGGATATGGTCCTGAGTGATGACAACTTTGCCACGATCGTGAATGCCATTGAGCGGGGCAGGTGGATTTATGATAATATCAAAAAATATCTTACCTATCTCCTGCGCTGCAATATAACCGAAGTGGCCGTGATCGGAGGATTTGTTTTGTTCATGGGGCCGGAGTATCTTCCTCTCCTCCCCGCAGCCATCCTGTACATCAACCTGGCGACCGATGGGCTTCCGGCCCTGGCTTTAGGGGTCGCTCCTCCGGATCCGGACATCATGCAGCGGCCGCCGCGCAACCCCAATGAGAGCGTCTTTTCCTGGGATGTAAAGGCATTCATTCTCATGGCCCTGGTAATTGAGATTCCTCTCTTTGCCTTCCTGTTTTTTCACGAGCTCACGGATATCACTCACGCCCGGACAGAGATGTTTTTCCTTTTCATTGCCATTGAAATTATTATCGCCCTCAATTTCCGTTCCATGAAATATAGCATCTTTAAGGCCCCGCCCCACAAATGGCTCCTCATTGCCATTTTATGGGAAGTGATCTTGATTGTCGTTCTGATTCAAATTCCCTCGGTGCGAGAAGCGTTTGGAATTCAAATGCCCACCGTTTCCGATCTTGGGATCGTTTTAGCCTTTGGCCTAATTGTCTTTATATCCATGGAAGTAATCAAGGCCATTTTGCGCAAGAAGCTGCAGCCGGACAGGAAGATAGCCTCATATATTCAAGGCGGTTCAGATTAAGGGGAAAGTTTTTCCCCATTCTTCTTTTTCGGGGGGAGAGGGTGGAGATATCCTGGCATTTCACCGAGGGGGATTTTTTCGGGCAGCTACCCGGGGAAAAAAAGGATTTTATCTCTCTCTCCACTCCCCGCTTTTATGAGAAGAATCAATTTATCTTTTTAGCCGGGAACACGGGGAATTCGGCTTTTTGCCTGGAAGAGGGAAAAGTCCGGATCTTTCGCATTACCCCTTATGCTGGATGCCAAACAGCGGGCGGTCGAGCGGGAATTGGGGGAGAAAATAAGGCTGCCAGTTTTTTATATTACGCAGTTGTTAGGGATGGCCATGGGTATTGATCAGAAAAAATTGGGCCTGCACCGGCTGATCACATCACCAGAGGCCTTTCTGCGCAAATTATCAAAAAACTCTTGACTTCAGGAGGGTTAGTCAACCATAATGAAATAGGAATTTCGCTCAGATGTTGGAATTTATTGGTTAAAAAACTAGCCATTCCAAATTTTAATTATTAGAAGACCCAGTAGAAAGTCCACCGGTTTAATGGACCTTCTGCCCGATCGTTTATCAGGCGCCTTCTTAACACCTTTCTAAGAATCTATTGGGAATGTCTATAATAAGTTGACAGTATGCAGGTCAATCAAGTAAATGGATCACTTGAAATCCCCTATTGCTCACCTTTAGTCCGCCTAATATGGCGTAGATTTTTAAAAAATCAAGAGGACTGGATATAGGATGCTGAAAAGTTGTGAGGAGGTGACCAAATTTTTAGCAGAGTTTAGAGGAAGCAAAGGATGATGAACTCGTAAAAAGTCGCGAAAGGGTCATTGCGAGTCCGCCTAAGGCGGACGAAGCAATCTCGTTTTTATAAGTGCCCGAAAATACAAGATTGCTTCGTCGTCCCGCAAATACGGAACTCCTCGCAATGACAAGAACAGGACTTTTTACGAATCCATCAAAGGATGGTTGTTTATCGTTTCAGTTTTTAGGGCGTGATTGAAATAAAAAATGGAGGAGGAAAAAATGGCTGAATCAGAAACCCCTCTTTTGGATGAGCTGGAAAAAGGGGAATGGCCGAGCTTTGTGAAAGACATGAAGCAGGCCGCGGAAAAAAAGCCCATGGCCAAAGACCTCTTGCGTCAGCTCGAGCTTTCCTATAAAGAAAAGATCGGGCACTGGAAGCATGGGGGCATCGTGGGCGTCAAAGGCTATGGGGGAGGCGTCATTGGCCGGTATTCAGACCGTCCCGACCTTTTCCCGGGTGTTGCGCATTTTCACACCATGCGCGTCAACCACCCGACCGGATGGTTCTACACAACCAAGGCCCTGCGCACCCTTTGCGACATCTGGGACAAGCATGGCAGCGGCTTGACCAACATGCATGGCTCTACGGGAGACATCATTTTGCTGGGAACATCCACCGACCATTTGCAGTCTTGTTTTGATGATCTCTCCGACGCCGGATTTGATCTGGGAGGGTCAGGGTCGGCCCTGCGGACTCCCAGCGCCTGCGTCGGCCCGGCCCGTTGCGAATGGGCCTGCATCGACAGCCTAAATATCTGTTATGACATCACCATGAGTTTTCAGGATCAATTGCACCGCCCGATGTTCCCTTACAAATTCAAAATCAAAGTCTCGGGCTGCGCCAATGACTGCGTGGCTTCCATCGCCCGGTCGGATTTTTCGATTATCGGCACGTGGAAGGGTAAGATCCAGATCGATCAAAAAGAAGTTCAGGCCTATGCGGCCTCAGGCCTGGATGTCCAAGCGGAGGTCACAGACCTCTGCCCGACGAAATGCATGACCTGGGATGAAAAGGCGAAAACGCTGGCGATTGAAGATGCCGACTGCACGCGCTGCATGCATTGCATCAACATGATGCCCAAAGCCCTGCGCCAGGGAAAAGAAAAGGGCGCCACCCTGCTGATCGGCGGCAAGGCCCCCATTGTCCAGGGCGCTCTGCTTTCCACGGTCATCGTGCCTTTCATGAAACTGGAGCCTCCCTACCAGGAACTGAAAGACCTGATTTTAAAGATCCTTGACTGGTGGGATGAACACGGTAAGATGCGGGAAAGAGTTGGAGAGCTGATCAACCGGGTGGGAATGCGAACATTTCTTAAGGACATAGGGTTGAAACCGGCTCCCCAGATGGTCAAGAACCCGCGAACGAACCCCTATGTGTTCTTCTGGCCCGAAGAGATTAAAAAGGAGGTAAAGTAAAAATGGCCAAAACGGATATTGGACCGCCCAACTATAAAAATTTCATGCCGCCGGTGATTCAGAAGAATTACGGGAAATGGCAATACCATGAAATTCTCCAACCGGGCCTGCTGAAACATGTGGGCGAAACCGGTGAAGAGCTCTACACCGTGCGCGCTGGTTCACCAAGGCTGATGAGCACGGATCATATCCGGGAGATCTGCGAAATCGCCGAAAAGTATTGCGATGGCTATCTGCGCTTCACCAGCCGGCACAACATTGAGTTTCTCCTGACTGATAAATCGAAGATTGAACCTTTGATAGCCGAATTGAAAAGCAAAAAGTACCCGGTCGGCGGGACCGGCCATTGCGTAACCAATATCGTGCATACCCAGGGCTGGGTTCACTGCCATACGCCGGCAACGGATGCTTCCGGGCCGGTGAAAGCAGTCATGGACGAACTCCACGAGTATTTCTCCACCATGACCATGCCTTCCCAGGTGCGCATCGCTCTGGCCTGCTGCCTGAACATGTGCGGGGCCGTGCACTGTTCGGACATCGCCATCCTGGGAATTCACCGCACCGTACCCAAGCCGGACCATTCCCGGGTGCCCAATGTTTGCGAAATTCCCACAACGGTGGCCTCCTGTCCCACCGGAGCCATCCGGCCTGACCCCAAAACCAAAAGCGTGACCATCAACGAAGAGAAGTGCATGTATTGCGGAAACTGTTATACGGTCTGTCCGGCTCTTCCCCTGGCAGACCCGGAAAACGACGGCATTTCCATCTGGGTCGGCGGGAAAGTTTCCAATGCCCGGAGTGCGCCCATGTTTTCCAAGCTGGCCATTCCCTTCCTGCCCAACAACCCGCCAAGATGGCCGGAGACGGTGGCGGCCGTGAAAAATATCTTGGAGACCTACGCCAAACATGCCCGTAAGCACGAGCGCATGGGCGAATGGATTAACCGCATCAGCTGGGAAAGGTTCTTCCGCTTAACGGGGATTGAATTCACCGATAAGCACATTGATGACTTCACCACGGCTCCGGAAACCTACCGGACAACTACCCAATTCAAGTGGGGTTGAAAATGAGCGCAGAGACCAAGGGAAAAGTATTGGAATTTTTTCGGGAAAAATCCAGAGGGGATAAGAAAAAATATTACGTGAAGGAAGTAGTGAAAGGGCTGCCAAATGAAGATCGCCATGCGATTCAGGAGGCGGTGAAAGAACTCCTTGACGAGGAAACCCTGAAGTATTGGTCCAGCGGCAGCACCACGTATGTTATGCTCGCCGAATTTTTCCCAAAAGAGTAGCTTTATAAGATTATGAACGGGGCAATTCCTCGGCTGGTCATTGCGGCTTTGCGGGGGGGAGCGGGGAAGACCACGCTTTCCCTCGGCATGGCCGCGGCCTGGAAGGGACGCGGTAAGAAAGTAGCCCCGTTTAAAAAAGGACCGGATTACATAGATGCCGCCTGGCTTTCTTTGGCTGCCGGGAACCCCTGCCACAACCTGGATACATTTTTAATGGGAGGCAGGGAAGTCCAGCGATCGTTTTGGCAGAATGCCCAAGAAGCGGATATCGCTTTGATCGAGGGCAACCGGGGCCTATATGACGGGGTGGATGACGGAGGAAGCCACAGCACTGCTGAGCTGGCCAAGCTCCTCCAAGCGCCGGTCATCCTAATTATTGACTGCGATAAAGTGACCCGGACAGCCGCGGCCATGGTTTTGGGTTGCCAGAAATTGGACCAGGAAGTGGACATCCGGGGCGTGATCCTCAACCGGGTGGCCCGCAGCCGTCACGAAGATATTTTGCGGAGGTCCATTGAGAAAATTTGCCACCTTCCAGTTGTGGGGGCCGTTCCCAGGATGGAGGATTTTCCGTTCCCCGAAAGGCATCTGGGACTTACGCCTCCGCAAGAGCATGCCCGGGTGCAAAAAGCTTTAAAAAGAGCGATGGAGGTAGCTGAAGAGTACCTGAACCTGGATCAACTGGGGGAGATCGCCGAAAAAAACTCATGGCGGGTTGCCCCAATTTCCCGGATCAGGAAAGAACAAATCGTTCCCGAGGAACACGGGACAAGTTCAGATAAGCCGGTCATAGGGGTGGTTAAGGATTCGGCCTTTCAATTTTATTATCCGGAAAATTTACAGGCCCTTTCCGACCGCGGGGCCAAACTAATTGAAGTAAGCGCGATTAAGGAAAAAGAACTGCCGCCGGTGGATGCTCTTTACATTGGCGGAGGATTTCCGGAAGCGCATGCTAAATGCCTAACTGAAAATGTTACCTTTCGTAATTCTCTCCGCCAAGCCGCGGAAAACGGCCTGCCGGTCTATGCTGAATGCGGCGGATTGATGTACCTGGGAGAGAACCTGGTTATTTCTGGCCAGAATTTTCCCATGGCCGGAGTCTTACCTGTAGCGTTTCAAATGGAGAGACGGCCCCAGGGACATGGTTATACCCTTTGGGAAATTGAAAAAGAAAATCCGTTTTTTCCAGTGGGGTTGATTTTGAAAGGCCATGAGTTTCATTACTCGCGCCTCCTCTGGCTGCGGGAAGACGAAGCCCATCTCGCCTATGCCATGAAACGAGGAGCAGGCATCGACGGGAAGAAGGACGGGCTCTGCCGCAAGAATGTTTTGGCCACTTTTTCCCACATTCATGCCCTGGGAACCGAGGAGTGGAGTAATGCCCTGGTGGAAAAAGCCAGAAAATATCGCCTGGGCAAAAAAAACACGATGGCGGTTGTTTGAGGAAAATGGAAGACATCCGCGTAGCGGCAGTGGTGATGGAATCTGCAGTGGGGAAGAAAGCGGAGAACCTGGCCCGCATGGAATCCTTTGTGCGCCGGGCTGCTGATCAAGGTGCGCATATCGTCTGTTTCCCGGAAATGAACATCAGCGGGTACAGTCTGCGGCAAAATATGCCTTCCTTTGCCGAGAAAATACCCGGGCCAATCACCGAGGCGGTTTTGAAGATGGCCGGAGAGTACGGTCTTTTGATCCTGGCCGGGTTAGCAGAGGAAGGACCAGAAGGAAGATTATTTATCAGCCATTTTGCAGCCAGCCCTGAAGGATTGCTGGGAGTTTACCGGAAACTTCACCTTGGTCCACCGGAGGAAGGGGTTTATCAACCCGGCTGCGATTGGCCGGTTTTTCAATTTGCCGGATGTACATTTGGCATCGAACTCTGCTTCGACGCCCATTTTCCTGAGCTAAGCACGCTGCTGGCCCTGAAGGGCGCAGAGATTATTTTTATGCCCCACGCTTCGCCGCGGGAGACCCCCGCTGAAAAGAAAGAGCGCTTCTTGCGTTACCTAACGGCGCGGGCTTATGACAACAGCGTTTATGTAGTGGCCTGCAATCAAACAGGTGAGACGGAATCGGGTTTGGCTTTCCCGGGAACGGCCCTGATTTTAAATCCCCGGGGGGAAGTGATGGCCGCAGACGGCGATGGCGGAGAAGAAATGATCTTTGCCGACCTTAAGGAAGCCGATCTTAAAAAAGTGAGGGAGAATCCGCAAGGATTTTTTTTGAGAAGACGGCGTCCGGCCTTATATAAAGAACTGGCAGTTTAGAGGGGGAAACAGAAGACAGAAGTTAGAAGTCAAAAAATAAGAAATAAGGCAACAATTTAGCGTTTTGATCCGCCTCAGGCGGACCAGAAATCCCTCCCGACCTCC
>JASEHN010000586.1 GCA_030018715.1 Thermodesulfobacteriota bacterium
GGGACAGGGCCCTTTTCAACATGGGGCTGATCTATGCCCACTTCGGAAATCCTAAGAAAGACTACGCGAAGTCTCTCCCTTTTTTCAATATAATCATAAGCGACTACCCCCAGAGCCCTTTGGTCGATGAAGCAAAGATCTGGATCAGGGTGCTTCAGGAAAATGAAAAAATGAGAGAGGTGCTTGAAAAGTTCAAAGAAGTTCAAAAACAACCGGAAACCCTGCAACCAGCCTTTGAAAGGCTGGAGCGAGCAGCGCAACTTTTCAAGCAAGGGGATTATGATGGTTCCTTGAAGGAAAACCAGCGGGTTTTATCCCTCAGGGGCAAAAATCCCCCAGGGGACAGGGCCCTTTTCAACATGGGGCTGATCTATGCGCACGGGGAATATCTTAAAAAAGACTACGAAAAGTCTCTCCTCTCTTTCAATAAAATCATAAGTGACTACCCCCAAAGCCCTTTGGTCGATGAAGCGAAGCTCTGGGTCAGAGTGCTCCGGGAAAATGAAAAATTGAGAGAGGTGCTTGAAAAGTTTAAAGAGGTGGATATTGCCGTTGATGAAAAAAAGAGGGGGAAAGCGAGATAAGAGTAGGATGGCCGCCGAACCCCTTCATGGAAGAAGCACCCCCGCCTAATCCCGCGAAACTCTGCACCGAACGGTGTCCAGGGGAAAGCGCCCTGGCCCCAGGACCTGAAAAGGACAATCCAAGCTATAAAGCCTTGTTGCATGCTCATATTATTCAACCGTATCTCTCTGCCTACCTGGATTGTATAGGAATTTCCTTTTTCAACTTTAGACACTTTAGCTCACTTTAGGCACTTTAGTCACTTAACTTGTTCTTGGGGGGGGTTGAATAAGTTAGAATTGAATTAAGGTTTTGGTATATAATGGTTAGTAATCCAGGAATTAGTCATTTTCGATAAACCGATAAACGAAAGATCTGTTTGCCCAGTGAGCGTGTCTTTTTTAAGCGGGGGCCTGGGTAGATACAGGAGTTAGGGTTGAAAACTCCGGAATTTTTTATGGGGAAAGGTAGGGTAAAGCTGCTTGTGGTAGCGACTGGGTTGTTGCTCGTTACCTTAAAAATTATTTCCGGAGAGATACTGGCCCAGAATGTCCCGTCTGTTCCTCTGGAACAAAAAGAACTCCTGCAGGTAAAGGTGCATCAACTTGTTGTGGATCCCACCAGCATGCAGCCTGTTGTCTTTCTCGCTGACTCCCTTGAGGAGCGTGCTCTACCTATATGGATCGGCCCTTTCGAGGCCAACGCCATCGAGGCTGCAATGCAAGGAAGCAAACCTCCTCGCCCCCAAACCCACGACCTTTTGGAAAACGTCATCCGGAGAACAAAAGGGAAGATTCAGCGGGTCGTCATTACCCATAGTAAGGATGGCATCTATTATGCGACGCTCTTGATGGAGAAGGAAGGCAGGATGGTGGAGATCGACGCCCGCCCGAGCGACTCCATCGTTATGGCCCTGAAGTTCAAGGCCCCCATATTCGTTTCCCGGAAGCTCTTTGCCGCGGGGGCGATCCCCCTCGGGAAGGAGAAGGAGATCGAGGAACGGTACGGCCTAACCATTCAGGAGCTTACTCCCATGCTGGCCGAATCATTCTCCTTTGGGTCAACCCAGGGAATTCTGCTGTCCGATGTCCGGCAGGGGAGCCCAGCCGAAAAAGATGGCCTGCAACGCGGTGATATTTTTGCCAAGGTGGGAGAAGAAACGATTTCGGACGTGATGTCCTTCAAGGCTGCCCTGGCCAGGAGCAAGGCGCCTGTGCCGGCCAGGGTTTTCCGCAAAGGCAAATTTCTATCCCTCACCCTTCATCTAAAATAATCCCTGAAGGATCGCATGTGCGCAAACAGGGGGATCAGTTACGTTGAGTGACGAAGTTTTTTCCTTTGCAAGCGACAATCGCTTCAGCGGCAATTTATGCGGAGGGGGAGGATAATGATCCGGGATGTGCATACCTTGAGGCGTTGGGAAGATGACCTGCTGAAGAAGGGGCCTCAACCCTCTTTTAAGGAAGCCCTTAAGTTATTTGAGTCGATGTGGAAAGAAGGGATCACCCTGGGAGTCTTCCCTCTTTCCAACACCCTGGACGGCATCGAAGTGGATATCGAACTTGCAAGGGTACTCAATTGTTTGAAGAACTCCTTGCCCGAATAGCCGCCGGCCTTGCCGGGCGCAATCTTCCGTACATGATCATCGGGGGACAGGCAGTACTGCTGTATGGCGAGCCCCGGCTGACCAAAGACATCGATATAACTCTTGGGGTCAATATCGATCGCCTGGATGAATTGCTTTCGATCGTAAAAGAACTGTCTTTGACTTCTCTTCCTGAAGACATCCCTTCCTTTGTCCAAAAAACGATGGTCCTGCCAGTCCTCGAAAAAAGTACGGGAATCCGAGTTGATTTTATCTTCTCCTTCACTCCCTATGAAACGCAAGCCATTGGAAGGGCAAAGAGAATAAACCTTTGCGGGCAGGGAGTCTGTTTCGCTTCTCTGGAGGATCTTATTCTTCACAAGATTTTTGCGGGCCGCCCCCGAGATCTCGAGGATGTGAGAACCCTTTTCCTGAAGAATCCAGGAATCGATGTAGCGTATATCCGGAGTTGGCTGAAGGAATTTGATGCGGCGGT
>JASEHN010000587.1 GCA_030018715.1 Thermodesulfobacteriota bacterium
CCCGCCGATGCTTGCGGCGCAATCTGCCTTTCCTTCCGGGCCCTTGGCAGGCTTTTATTAAAAATTTGATCAACTAATTTGGACACAGATTTGAAAAACAGAATTCAGAATTCCGGAGTCAGAATGATTTTGATCTAAGATTTATTCTGGATTCTGACTCCTGGCTTCTGTATTCTTTATTTATATGCGTCCCATTTAAAAAGGTATTTCATGTCTGAATTATTGTTAGAAATCGGAACGGAAGAAATTCCCTCGGGGTTTATCCCCAGAGCTTTGGAAGATATGAAGGCCCTCCTGGAAAGAGAATTCCAGAGTAACCGCCTCTCTTTTAATGAAGTCAAGGCCCTGGGAACGCCCAGGCGGTTGGTCTTTACGGCCACTGGTGTGGCGCCTTCTCAAGAAAGAAGGCTCCTGGAAGTCATTGGGCCGGCTAAGCACCTCGCCTTTGACGGAAAGGATCGGCCAACAAGGGCCGCCCTGGGTTTTGCCAGAGGCCAGGGCATAGCGGTTGAAGAATTGCAGGTTGTCAAGACAGAGAGAGGAGAATATGTCTGCGCCCGCAAGGAAGAAGAGGGTAAGGAGACGTTTGATCTTCTCCCCCTTATTCTTCCACGGCTGATATCCTCTATATCATTTCCCAAATCCATGCGCTGGATGGATTTGGAAAATACCTTCGCCCGTCCCATCCACTGGATCCTGGCCCTTTTCGACGGCAAGATCGTGCCTTTTCAAGTAGGGAATATTTCTTCGGGAAACCTTTCCCGGGGCCACCGTTTCATGGCCCCCGGATCTTTTCAGGTCAAAGACCTTGGCGACTATATCCGGAAACTGAAAAACTCCTTCGTAATCATCAACCCGGAGGAACGAAAAGAATACATCCTTGCCGAAGTAAACAAGGCCGCCGGCGAGGTCTCCGGCCATATTCTCATCGATAATGATTTATTGGAGATTGTTACCCACCTGGTGGAGTATCCTGTGCCCATCAGAGGCAGCTTCTCCAAAGAATTCCTCTCCCTGCCCCGGGAAGTGCTCATCAGCGCCATGCGGGAACACCAGCGATATTTCTCCATCGTCGACGCCAAGGGTAACCTCCTGCCTTTCTTTGTGACAATTTCAAACACCAAACCCAGAGATCCCAACGTGGTCGCCCGGGGCAATGAACGCGTGCTTCAGGCTCGTCTCTCCGACGCTAAATTTTTCTTCCTGGAGGACCAGAAGGGCCCTTTGATTCAGCGTTTGGAAGGGCTGAAGAAAGTTGTTTATCACTCCAAGCTGGGGACTTCTTACGAGAAGGTCATGCGCTTATCTCAACTTGCTGACTTTCTCTGCGGAAACATTGCCCCTGACCTGCGCGAGATCGTCAAACGGGCCTCCCTTCTTTGCAAGGGGGATTTAATCACGGGCATGGTGGGTGAGTTTCCCAGTCTTCAAGGAATTATGGGACGGGTCTATGCCAGGTTATCCGGCGAAGAAGAAGAAGTTGCTCAGGCCATCTATGAACATTACCAGCCGATAACTGCGGGGGGAGATATTCCTTCTTCCCACCCGGGGGCCGTTCTCAGCATCGCTGATAAATTGGATACCATTGTAGGTTGTTTCGGCATCAACCTGATTCCCACCGGGACAGCCGATCCCTACGCCTTGCGCCGCCAAACTCTCGGGATCATTCACATCATCCTGGAGAGAAGGTACCTCCTGTCTCTCTCCAGCCTCCTTGAACGGAGCATGGAGCTCCTGTCCGAAAAGATTGAACGCCCTCCTCTGGAAATCAAGGCGGATGTCCTGGAATTTTTCCGGGGCCGGCTGCAGAACCTGCTCAATTCTAAGGGCCTTTCTGCGGATGCGGTGGAAGCGGCTTTAGCCGTAGGCTTCGATGACCTCGTTGATTTACAGGAAAGGGCCAAGGCTCTCCATGACCTGAAGAAGGCGCCGGACTTTGAGCCCCTGGCCATTGCTTTCAAAAGAGTGGTCAATATTTCCAAATCCCATGTTCCCGGTGAAGTGGATGTCCGGCTCTTCGAAAGCGCCTACGAATCTGGTCTTCTTGAAGCATACGAAAAAATTGGGCTAAAAGCCGAAGAAAAGATCATTCAGAAAGATTATCCATCGGCTTTAAAAGAACTTTCCTTACTGCGGACACCTGTGGATGAATTTTTTAACGGGGTTCTAGTCATGGCCGAGGACGAGAAGGTCAAAACCAACCGGCTGTCTTTACTCTGTAAAATTGCGAAACTTTTTTTCAAAGTGGGGGACTTTTCGAAAATCACCACCGGTTAAAAATATAACCATTCCTGCCTGCTGCCCTGCCTTTTAATTCATCTTTTCCCGCGATGGGCCACAACATGTTGTGGCACCAAAAAACAATAATACATTTAGTTGTATTTTTGCCTTTACAAAAAATACCCATCCTGCTACAATGTCGAAAAATTTTATTCCCGGTGTTGATTCTCTCCGATAGATGAGACAATTTGCGCAAAAAAGGGGGGCTTCTATAATGATAAATATATTGTTTTTATTAGACTTTTTTGATTTAAAAAACAATTTTTCTTAACCGATGAGTGCTGGAAATTAACTTGAGTGTATTGGAATTTCCTTTTTTTGTAACACTTTAGCTCTTTGAAAAAAGGTGTATTGTAAGGGCCAA
>JASEHN010000588.1 GCA_030018715.1 Thermodesulfobacteriota bacterium
AAACCTCTGGACTCCGGTTTTCACCGGAGTGACGACTTTTTACGAGTTCATCAAAATCTACCCACAGAGAAAACGGCGGGGTTAGACAACAAGGTTGACCAATTTTTGGGGAACCAGAACGATTTTTTTCACCATCTGGCCTTGCAAGAATTCCTGGATGCGCTGGTTGGCCAGAACCGCTTCTTTAACTTCTTCTTCGGAAGCGTGTGCCTCTATCATGATCCGTCCGCGAAGTTTTCCGTTTACCTGGATGACCATAAGAACTTCTTCATCTTTGATGATTTCAGGGTCATACTCTGGCCAGGAAATTCTGGATACGCTATCCCTATGGCCCAGCATCTCCCCCATCTCCTCGCAGATGTGCGGAACGATGGGTGAAAGAAGGATGACCGCGGATTCCAGCGCTTCCCGCATAACGCCCCGGGCCAAAGGATCGCCATCTTTTATCTTTTCTTCAACCTGGTAAAGAAGGTTAACCAGCTCCATCACGGCGCTTATGGCCGTATTAAAATGAAAGCGGTTATCAATATCTTCAGTGACCTTCCTGATGGTCATATGCGTTTTGCGCCTCAGGGCCCGCAGGTTTTCGGAGAGTTCCCACTCCGGGCAGGGCCATTCTGCTTCCCAGGATATTCCTGCCCATTCATCCACCAGGCGCCAGATTCGATTCAAAAACCGCGCCGCCCCTTCCACCCCCTGCTCGTTCCATTCCAGGTCTTTTTCCGGCGGCGAGGCAAAAAGACAGAACAGCCGAACCGTATCCGCTCCGTATTTTTGCACCAGGGCGTCGGGCTCAACCACGTTTTTTTTGGACTTACTCATCTTCTCCGTGCGGCCAACCTGGATTGGGCTGCCGCATTTTTGGCAAACCCCGTTATCGCCTACCTCTTCCGGAAACAGGAAACCATCCCGGGGGCAGAGCTGGGTTTCTTTGACAACCATCCCCTGGGCCAAAAGGTTGGTAAAAGGTTCGGCAAAATCCACCAGGCCAAAGTCCCGCAGCACCCGGGTGTAAAAACGGGAATAAAGAAGGTGCAAAATAGCATGCTCGATCCCGCCAATGTACTGATCCACGGGCATCCAGTATTTAACTTTCTCCCGGTCAAACATCCCCCGGTTTTCCTGGGGGCTGCAGAACCGTTCAAAGTACCAGGAGGACTCCACGAAAGTATCCATGGTGTCCGTCTCCCGTTTGGCCAGCTTCCCGCAAAGAGGACAAGGCGTGTTCACGAAGGCCGGAACATAGGCCAGGGGAGATGTGCCCATGCCGGTTAGTTTGACATCGTGGGGAAGCACCACCGGAAGGTCCTTTTCTGGAACCGGGACCGTCCCGCATTTCTCACAATAAACGATGGGAATCGGAGCCCCCCAGTAACGCTGCCGGGAAATCCCCCAATCTCTAAGGCGATAATTTATCGCTTTTTTCCCAAGGTTTTTTTCCTCCAGATATGCGGCAATGGCTTCCCTGGCTTGCATGCTGGACATTCCATTGAAAAGCCCGGAGTTGACTAATATCCCTTCCCCCGTGTAAGCTTCTGCCATAGTCTCGGCCGACAATTCCGGCTGGCCTTCCGGCTGGATGACCGCCACTAAGGGAAGATTAAATTTTTTGGCAAAATAAAAATCCCTCTGATCATGGGTGGGAACCGCCATCACGGCCCCCGTGCCATATTCCATCAGCACGAAATTTCCGGCAAAGATGGGCATTTTCATGCCGGTGAGGGGATTCCGGCAATAGGCTCCGATAAAAAGGCCTTCTTTCTCATAATCTTCGGCGGTGCGTTTGGCCCGGTCTTGTTTTTTAATGCGCTCCACAAATTCCTTAACGTCTCTTTCCTGGGGTGTCCCCTGGGAGAGCTCCAAAGTAAGCGGATGCTCGGGAGCCAGGGTCATGAAAGTGGCCCCGAACACCGTATCCTGCCGGGTGGTGAAGACCGGAATAAAACCATCTTTTTCCCATAAAGGAAAATGAATGATGGCCCCCAGCGATCGGCCGATCCAATTCTTCTGCATGGTGACCACCCGTTCCGGCCAGCCGGGAAGTTTATCGCAGTATTCTAACAGCTCTTCGGTGTAGGCTGTAATCTTAAAAAACCAGCCTTCCATCTCCTTCTGGATCACTTCTTCGCTGCACCGCCAGCAGCGCCCGGCTTCCACCTGCTCGTTGGCCAGGACGGTTTGGCATTTTTCGCACCAGTTGACCGAAGAAGTTTTTATGTAGGCCAACCCCTTCTCGTACATCTTTAAGAAAAGCCACTGCTCCCAGCGATAATAGGAAGGATCGCAGGTGGATAGCTCCCTGTCCCATTCATAGCTGAATCCCATCCGCCCTAACTGGTTTTTCATGGCCGCAATGTTATCGGTTGTCCATTTGGCCGGATGGACTCCATGCTGGATAGCCGCATTCTCAGCAGGCATGCCGAAGGCATCCCAGCCCATGGGATGGATGACATTGAATCCCCGCATCCGCTTATAGCGAGCCACCACGTCGCCGATGGAATAATTCCGCACATGCCCCATATGAATCTTCCCCGAAGGATAGGGAAACATTTCTAATACGTAATACTTTTGTTTTTGCGGGTCTTCTGTTGTTTGAAAAAGTTTTTTCTCCTCCCAGATATTTTGCCATTTTTTTTCAATG
>JASEHN010000589.1 GCA_030018715.1 Thermodesulfobacteriota bacterium
GGCGGACCGCTTGGAATCATAAGGCGCTGATTTCTTCGCGGATGGGGCGGGGAAGAACCCCCCCGCCTCATTCTGCGGAAACACGATGGGGTCTTCGTAACTCAGCCGGAACCCGGCCGATGCTTCCAGCGCGTTCCGCCCTGGCCACCGGGCCTCAACAAAGGTGGTCCCGCCATTTCTTCAAACAACTAAATTGACACCTTTTTCTTAATTATGATTTTTAAAAACTCGGTGATCTCTGTTCCTTCTGTGGTTGATTTTTCAATTCCAGGTTTCTGTTATAGTAGTTTCTATGGTAAACGCAAAAGAAGGTTGTCGTTAAAAATTATCCCGTTAATAAATGACTCTCGGCTGCGGCAGGTTGCGGGTACAATTAGCCTATTTCAGGGAATTAAATGACAAATTCAGCCACATTGATATTATATTCGTTCGGGTCTAAAGTTTTGACAATGGACTTCTTGAAGGTCTTTGTCTCTTCATCTATCTCGCGCAGGTCCACGATCTTTCCTTTGCGATATTGCCCATCGCTGTAATAAAGCAGGCAGACTGTCGGCCTATCGATTAAATCCGGGTCCTCCTGCGTCTGCATGACAATCCCCATTTCATTGGTATTCAACAATACCAGGGTTCCCAGGGGAAAGATGCCGATCATGTTGATGAAGATTTTGATCAGAACCGGGTCGAAGTCCTTACCCGCCCGTTCCAGCATGAAGCCTAATATTTTCTCCGAAATATAGGGAAATTTTCGATAGGACCGCGGCCTTACCAGGGCGTCATAGAAATCCGCTATGGCGACAATCTTGCCGAAGAGAGAAAGGTTCTTTTTACGGGAAAGCCTGGGATAACCGGTCAAGTCATACTTCAGGTGATGCTCAAAAGCCCCGCTTAGCAAACGGGTCGAGAGTTCTCCCCACTCTTTCATTTGAATCACCATTGCCGCCCCTGTTACCGGGTGGAGCCGGATGACCGCCCATTCTTCAGGCGACAGTTTCTCCGTCTTGTTCAATATCTCCGGCGGAATTCTGATCTTCCCGATATCGTGGAACAGCCCGGTCACGCCTAAATCGCTCAAGTGTTTTTTGGGGATTCCGATCCTCTGGCCCAGGGCGATGGCGTAAATGGACACGTTGACCGAGTGGTTGAAAGTATATTCATCATAATTTTTAATACTGGCCAATCCCAGCAAGGCGGATTCGTCTTGTTTGATGGAAATCACGGCATCCTGCATGAGGTGCTTGGCCTTGCGGATGTTGATCAGCTTTTGATTCTTGATGCCTTCCACGATTTCCCTGACCAGGTTGAGGCTTTTAAAATAGACCTCTTTGGCATGCTGCTTATGATCTTTGTCATCAACGAGCCGATCTTCTTCCTTAAAAAACTCGAGTTTGCCGGCAACAATCGACCGAATCCCCTTCTGGGCCATATGGTTTTCTACTAACAGGGAATTGTTCTCGTTGTTCTCCTCCAGTCCGTAAAGAAGGAAAACAAAGTCCTTGAGGGTTTCAGCCTGAACTTCTCCGGTGAATTCCAGCGTGCCGATGCAGCGTTTGATCATCACCTGGGAGAAGTTTTTAAAGATGGAATATTTATCCGCCTTCACGGGAAGGCGATCGTTGTTGAAATAATAGTTGTCCCCGATGATTTTTAACAAAAAAGGGCGTTGGGCGATGATCCAGGGGTTGATGACCTGCAGGCAATCATCAGTCATCCGCTCGATCGATTCGTTATTCCGGTCATAGAGGCTCACTCCCTTGAACAGGCGATAGAAGCGTAGGATAAATTCCGTACCCTGCAACACCTGCGTCTCTTCATGGTCCGGGTCGGAAAGGGGATCCCCCTCTGCTACCTTGATCAGGTCTTCCTGTTCTTCGGACATCAAACCACGAACTCCTTAGAAGTCTGTCTGCGCTCCGCCTGCATGCAAGCCCGGCGGATGGATTCATCTTTCGAGTTTCTTCCGGCCTCCAGGATGGCTTTGGCTTCAGGCGTTCCAATGAGGGCCAGAGCGCCGGCCGCTCCAAGTCGGATTTGGTATTTTTTCCCCATTTCAAACCAGCCTTTCTGCTCCAGCATCTTCTGCAGATGCTGTATGGCCTCCTTCGAGCCGACCATCCCGATGGCGTCGAAGAAGGCCTTGATTTCCGCCGCATCTCTCTTGTAAAAATCTTTTGACTGCACCCCTTCCAAGAGGACCGGCAGGCTGGCCGTCTTTCCCACCCGCGCCAGGTTGAGGGCGGCCATGCTGCGGTTGCGGTCGTCGGAATCCTTAATGGCCTCCCGAAGCAGGGAAAAAACTCTGGAATCGTTGATCATCCCCAGCGCTTGGATCCCTTCTCTTCTCACCCGTGCCTCCTGGTGCTGGAGGACCTTCTGGATGCTGGGCACACTTGTCCCCTTGCCGATGCGCCCCAGGATGTAAAGAATATTCCGAACGAGGAACCATCTTGGATCTTCAAGGAAAGGAAAGAACAGCTCCGGGTTATTCTTGCCGCTTTCCACCAACACTTCGCAGATCATGCGCCGGGACTTGTAGTTTGTGATCTCTCCCAGGACATCAATGAGCGGCGGAATGGAATTGGCTTTCATGAGAGAGAGATACCGGCTGATCTCCTCCAAAGGAACCTCCCCCGCTTTTTC
>JASEHN010000590.1 GCA_030018715.1 Thermodesulfobacteriota bacterium
GCCTGCGGCTACCGGTGATTTATTCGTCCTTCTTGAAAGAATCGCTCAATTTAGGACTCAGTGACCTCTGTGTCCTCTGTGGCTAAAAGGTTTTTCCCAATGGCCCTTATTAGGCAATGAAATTGGCGATGACCGCCTGGCCTAAGGAAAGGCCGCCGTCATTGCACGGAACCAGGCGATGGATTAGAACCTCGAATCCCGCCTTCTCCAGGGCCGCCTTCATCCGCTCCAAAAGAAGACGATTCTGAAAGACCCCTCCGCTTAAAGCAACTTTATTTAGCCCTGCGCGCTCGCCGATCTTCCGGCAGGTGGATACGCCGACGTTTACCAGGGTGTTATGAAATTTGCCTGAAATCGCTGAGTGTTCCATTCCTTTTTCCATATCCTGCAAAATGCCGGCGATGATTGGCCTAAGGCGGATGACCTCTTTCCCTCCTTCTTCTTCCGTAAAAAAATCGTAGGCTCCTCCTTCTTCGGGGTCGGCTATCATTTCCAGCGCCATAGCCGCCTGCCCTTCATAAGAGACCGAAGGACAAAGCCCCAGAAGCGCCGATACGCCGTCGAAGAGGCGGCCGCAGGAAGAAGTCAGGGGAGAATGAATCTTTTTATCAATCTGCTGCAGGATGACCCGGACCTTTTCGCCCTTGTGGAGGGCAAAAAGGGGTTGATGCTTCATCAGTTCTTCTTTGCCCAAAAGCGAATAAACATAGCTCAAAGCCATCCTCCAGGGATGCCTGATAGCCGCCGCTCCCCCCGGCATGGGTATGTATTCAAACTGGGCCTTTCTTTCGAAGAAGCGGTAATCTCCTACCAGAAATTCGCCGCCCCAGAGGTTCCCGTCCGAGCCATATCCTAACCCGTCGAAAGTCACCCCGATCACCGGCCCCTCGGCCCCGTTTTCCGCCAGGCAACTGGCCAGATGAGCAAAATGGTGTTGCACCCCGACTTTTTTACCGGGTAGCTTAAAGGCATATTTCGTGGGAAGATACTCGGGATGGAGGTCGTAGGCGATCATCTCCGGCTGGATGCGGAACATTTTTTGGTAAATCTCCACGGTCCGCTGGAAATGGTTCAGGGTTTCCAGGTTCTCCATGTCGCCTATATGCTGGCTGAGGAAGGCATAGTGGTCCCTGGTCAGGCAAAATGTATTTTTTAATTCTGCCCCGCAGGCCAGGATCGGCTTCAGGGAGAAAGGGAGGCGGATGGGAAAGGGGGCGTATCCCCGGGCCCGGCGGAGAATGACCGGTTTTCCAGAGACGACCGCAGCAACGCTGTCGTCATACTGAACGTAGATATCCCGGTCGTGGACGAGGAAGGCATCGGCAATGCCGCAGAGCCGGGAAAAGGCTTCCTCATTGTCTTTGGCAATGGGCTCCTCGCTCAGGTTTCCGCTGGTCATGATTAAAGCCATCCGGGATTCCTTAAGCAAAAGGTGATGAAGCGGAGTGTAGGGAAGCATGACCCCCAGGTATTTCTGCTGCGGGGCTACCCTTCTCTCGATGGAAGAATCCTTTTTCCATCGCAAAAGAACAATGGGACTCTCCGGAGCCAGCAGTAGTTTTTCCTCTTCCCTTTCGAGTAAGCAGTGCTCTTTCACCGCCGGCAAATCCGCCAGCATGACGGCAAATGGTTTATCCGGCCTCTGTTTCCGCTGGCGAAGTCTTTCAACAACCGAAGAGTCCAGGGCATTGCAGGCCAGGAGGAATCCGCCCAATCCTTTAACGGCGAGAATTTTTCCCTCTCGCAGCATGGCAATAGCTGAAGAGATGGGGTCATTTGCATCCCGGGTCTCTCCCTGCTTCCCGCAAAGCTCTATCTTAGGCCCGCAGAGCGGGCAGGCGTTCGGTTGAGCGTGGAACCGGCGGTTGGCCGGGTTTTCGTATTCAACCTGACAAAGCGGGCACATGCGGAACCCGGCCATGGTGGTTTTAGGCCGATCGTAGGGAATGTCCTGAATGATAGTAAACCTGGGCCCGCAGTTGGTGCAGTTGGTAAAAGGATACCGGTGCCTGCGGTCTTGAGGGTCAAAAATCTCCTGGCGGCAAGCCGCGCAGGTGGCGATGTCCGGAGAGATGAGCTGGTACTGGCCAGCCTCTTCCAAACTTTCCCGGATTTCAAAGGAACAAAAGCCAGCCAGGCTTAAATCCTCAAATTCCATTGATTCAATTCGCGCCCGTGGAGGGGCGTTCTTAGACAACTTAAGAGTAAACTCTTCGATCGCTTCCGCCTTTCCTTCCGCTTCGATGTACACCCCGGCAGATGAATTATTCACCCATCCCTGCAAACCATGCGCCCGGGCAAGCCCGTAAACAAAGGGGCGGAAGCCGACTCCCTGCACAATGCCCTTCAGGAAAAAACGCCTTCTCCGGCTCCCGGGCTTTGGCCCTGTCAATTTTTTATTTCCGGCTTTATTTTCCAATTCCAGGTTCATAAAAATTTATTTAGCCACAGAGGGCACAGCAACCAAAAGGTTCACCCAAATTGTAGGGGTAACCCCCCGTGGTTCCCCATTCTACGGGCGGCCATCACGCGCTTCGCGTGACCGCCTCTACATTTTTTGACAAAATTTCAAAAAGTTGTAACACTTTAGCTCTTTGAAAAAAGGTGTGTTGTAAAGGCCAAGGGA
>JASEHN010000591.1 GCA_030018715.1 Thermodesulfobacteriota bacterium
TAAAAACGAGATTGCTTCGCTTTCGCTCGCAATGACTCTTCTGCCGACTTTTTACCAGATCATCAAATCTTACATCTATATCCTTCTCGCCAGAAGAGGATGAGAGCTTTTTTTTAGAATCATGGTTTTCCCCTTTGCAGAAATTCTTCTGCCGTAAAAGTCCGGGCTGAACGACTTATCCAGCGTACCATCTGAGACAGCACATTCCCGGGGCCGACTTCGATGAACGTATCGACCCCCTCGGCAACCATACGCTGGAGGACTTTGTGCCAGCAATTGGGCTGAGAGAATTGAGCGCTTAATTCCCGCTTGATTTCTTCCGGGGTTTGCAAAAATTCCGCCTTCAGGTAGCTTAGAACTGGGAACCGCGGAGGGCGGACTTGCCAATCCTTTATTTCTTGAGCGAAGGCCCGGGAACCTCGTTCCATCAGAGGGGTATGGATGGCCCAGCCGATGGGAAGGCGCCTGGCCAATAGAGCTCCCCGCTGCACGCAAAGATGAATGGCCCTTTCCGCCGCCTCTTCCTCTCCGGATATGACCACTTGCTGGGAATTATTGATGGAGGCCACGAAAACCCGGCCTACTTCCTGGCAAACAGCCTGCACTTCCTTTGCCGGCAAGCCGATGATTGCAGCCATGGCCCCCTGATAAATTTTTCCTTCTTCGGACATTTTCTCAGCGGCGATCCTGACTCCTTCCAGCCCCTGTTCAAAGGAAAGGGATCCAGCCGCGACCAGGGCGGAGAAGATTCCCAGGCTAAAACCTGCGGCCATTCGTGGAGTAATATTCATCTGGCTGATTTCTTGGGCATAGGCACAATTGGTTACGTGTACGGCTATCTGAGCGTTAAGGTCTTGGGAAAGAATCTCTTCCGGCCCGTTCAGGCATAGTTCGAAGAGATCCAAGGCCAGGTCCCTGCTCGCTTTCTTAAATAATTCCAGGGCCTCGGGATAGGCCGCCAATTCACGAACCATCCCTACGGATTGCGATCCCTGGCCCGGGAATAAAAAGGCGATTTCAGACATGGGTTTCCTTCTTGGCAGCCCTTCGCTCCCGCATGATCTTCATGTGCTCCCAGAGAGGCCCCTTAATACCCAACTTGCGCAATTTGGTTTGCAGGCGTGAAGAGACATTGATGCCGAGTCCGGGAAAGATCCAGTTGGGATGGTCCTTCGCTTTTTCTCTGGCCAATTCAACAACTTTGTCTTCGACTTCCGGAGAAATGTAAAACGTCGGCTGAAGGAAATCATGACTGGCAGAAATCATCCCTTCTTTTTCCGCCAAATGGGCTAAACCTGTGCCTGGAAAAATGCGCAGGCCCAGCATGGCGATTACCGCGGTGGGAGAGATTTCTTCCATAAGACTAAAAGTTTCCTTAAGGGTTTCTGCAGTCTCCCCGGGCGCCCCCAAAGAAAGGCTGTGGCAGATTTCCAGCCCGGCCTCACGGGCTAAACGGGTTGCTTGCCGGATGTCTTCAGGGTTGAATTTCTTGCCCAGTTTGGCCAATACTTGCGGAGCTCCGGAGTCTGTGCCAAATTCCACCCCTGTACAACCGGCCATCTTCATGTCTTCGGCCAGAGCAGGACTGAAGTAGGATGGATGGGCGTAGCAGGACCATTGTAGAAAAATCCTTTTTTCGACTAAGGCCTGGCATACGTCATGGGCATGGGACTCGGGGAAGTTAAAAATGTTATCGACCATAAAGGCATTCTTTACTCCCCGCTGGATAAGGTCTTCGGCATCCCGGGCAACTTTGGAGGGAGAACGAAGACGGACTTTCTTCCCTTCGATCAAGGGATAAGTGCAATAAATGCAACTAAAAGGGCATCCCCGCTTGGACTGCAAGTTTCCCATTCCCCCCCGGCTGAAATACTTTTTCAAATCCAGGCTATCCCAATCCGGCAAAGGAAGGGAATCCAGATCTTGAATACAGGCCGGTCTGGCCGGGGTTTCCAGGTTTCGGCTGAGAAACCCCTCGATGGCCGCAGAAAAATCATTGGTCAAGCCCATTAGAACTTTTGGAAAAGCCTCTTCCCCTTCTCCGATGATGCCGCCGTCGGCATCTAAATATTTAATAATGGCCTCAGGCATAAGCGTAAATCCCGCCCCCCCAAAAAATAAGGGCGAAGAGGAAAACTTCCGGCAGCGCCTGACCACCTCTTTATAGAAGGGAAGGTAAGAGACCGTATCGGGGTAAGACACGTTGTCGACATTCCGCAGGGATAGCCCGATAGCTTCCGGGAAAAACCTTAGAATCGATTTTGCTATCGTCTCTTCCCAGTTTTCGGCGAAGCAAAGGTCGAGGCACTTCACTTCATATCCCTTAAATTTCAGGGCGGAAGCAAGGTAGGCCAGTCCCAAAGGGGCCACAGGATCTGGAAGCTTTTCCATATTCGGGGAAATGAGCAAAATGCGCATATAAAATCTTTAACCACAGAGTACACCGAGACCGCAGAGAAAAAATTCTTAACTTTCAGCAATAATCTTCCTATCTTTACTCCAGAGCTAACGGCTAATCGCTGAAAATTTAATACTATTTTTATTCCGGCGCACTCGGCGATCTCGGCGGTGAATATTTCTTTATTTGTATCAATTTAGCGGTTTGAAAAAGCGGTTTTACCACCT
>JASEHN010000592.1 GCA_030018715.1 Thermodesulfobacteriota bacterium
CGAATCGACGGCCTTCCTGCCCATGAGATCGTGGAGAGGGGAATTGCCCATGTCCCCGAAGGAAGATGGCTTTTTCCTCAATTGACTGTCCTGGAAAATCTTAAAGTGGGTTCCTACCTCAAAGGAGCCCGAAGGGAATATGCCCCAACGCTTAAAGAAATTTACCGCCTTTTTCCCATCCTGGACGAACGTAAAAAGCAAGTAGCCGACACCTTAAGCGGGGGAGAATGCCAGATGCTGGCCATTGCCCGGAGTCTCATGTCCCGCCCCAAGTTGATTCTCCTCGATGAGCCATCCTCGGGCCTGGCCCCGCGGGTTGTCTCCCGGGTTTTTGAGTTTGTGAAACAGATCAAAGCTACGGGATATGCCATTTTGATGGTGGAGCAGAACGTCCGCAAGGCCCTTCACCTCTCTGATAGGGCCTATCTCATGGAATCGGGAAGAGTGCATAAGGAAGGGGTAAGACAGTCTTTTCTGGATGATCCCTACATCAAAAAGGCCTATATTGGTTTATAAATTATGTTAGAACTTCTCCTCAACTCCATCATCAACGGAATCCTGCTGGGAGGGGTCCTGGCCCTCCTGGCCTTCGGCCTCAACCTCATCTTCGGGGTGGTCAAGATCATTCACCTGGCCTATGGCCAGTGTGTGATGCTCGGGATGTACCTGATTTATACCTTTGTGGATCTGCTGGGAATTCCCCTGATCCCGGCCTGTCTGCTCACCCTGCCGCTTACCGGAGCCCTGGGGATCGCCCTTCAGTGGTTGGTCATCAATCCCCTTTTAAGGGCCAAGGCCAACCCCTTGACTCAGCTCCTGGCCCTGGCCGGTTTGATGATTGTCTTCGAAAACCTGGCCCAGGTAATATGGGGGGCCGACCTGAGGGGGGTGAAAGTGCAACTACCCCTGATCAATTTCGGGCCCATTTTTCTTAGGGCATCCAACCTCATCGCCTTCTTCGGGGCGCTGCTCACGCTGTTGGGCCTTTATCTATTCTTGCACAGAACTTACCTCGGTCTGGCGATTCGCTCCACAGCCCAGAATGTGGACAGCGCCCGGCTGATGGGCATAAATCCAGGGCTTATTTATTATACGACCATGGCCGCCGGGGGAATTTTAACCGGCATTATCGCTGCTTTCTTCTCCCCCATCTATGCGGTCCACCCTCATTTCGGCGGAAGCTTTACCATGATGGCTTTTATCATTGTTGTTCTGGGGGGAATGGGGAACATGCTGGGCGGGTTCATCGGCGCCTTTATCATCGGCATCGTTACTTCAGTCACCGCCGTTCTCACTTCCACCGAAATCGGGGAAATAGTTGCTCTGGTTATTTTTATCTCCGTGATTCTTGTCCGGCCGCAGGGTCTTTTGGGCATCAAGATATCCAGGTAGGAGGAATCCTTTGTTCAGCAAGCTGTCTTTAATTATCCTTTTTGCAATCATTGCCCTTTTCCCTCACCTTTTCCCTTCCCCCTATCTCATCCACATCGCCACCCTGATCTTTATCTGGTCTTTTATCACCACGGCCTGGTCCTACATGGGCCGATTCGGCCTGGTTTCCCTGGGGCATGGGGCCTTTTTGGGGTTGGGAGCGTACACTTCCTCCCTTCTCTTTAATCATTATGGGCTCACCCCGTGGATTGGCCTGCTCCTGGGAGGACTGATGGCGGTCCTTTTTGCCATCATTATCGGTTATGCCTGTTTCCGCTTCGGGGTCATCGGAGATTATTTTGCGCTTTTAACTTTGGCCCTGGGACAAGTAGTTGCCCTGACTATCATTGCTTTTCGCGATATTACCGGAGGATCACTGGGTTTCACAATAAAATCCAAGGGAACTTCCCTGCTCTATTTGCAATCGGAAGAAAAGATCCATTTTTATTACCTCTCCCTCGGTTTTTTGATCCTGGCCATGCTTATCTGGAAATGGATCGACCGCAGCAAAATGCAGAAAGCCCTCCGGGCCATCGGCGAAGACGAAATCGCTGCCTCGACCCTGGGCATCGGCATCATCCGCTATAAAATGATCATCACCATGATCAGCGCTTTTATGACCGCGGTAGGGGCGGTCCTCTACGCCCAGTATGTTACCTACCTGAATCCTTTCACCCTATCCGGAGTCATGGCTTCCCTGGAAATAGCCTTCAAGGCCATCCTGGGAGGAATGTTCACTTTGTGGGGACCGACCGTGGGTACGGCTTTGATCATTGCCCTGGAAGAATATATCCGGGTTTCTTACGGCGGCAAGTTTGTCGGTTTTTCCCAGATTATTTACGGCGCCGCCTTGGTTCTCCTGATTATCTTTCTGCCCAAGGGCATTTACGGCACCCTCCAGCAATTTTTCCAAAGAAAAAAATAGGTTTTTTATCTTCTAAATATCTTTGCAGGGAGAGGCAAAGTTTGCCCCTCGCGCCTTTCCCCTCCCGCCCAACGCTTCAAGCCCTGCTTTAAGTAGAATTTTCATTGGGAGCATGTTATGATGCACTCCGGTTTAATTGTCTCCTAAAACGTAGAAAATCTGTCACTCCGCGAAAGCAGTCCGCCTCAGGCGGACCAGAAATCCCTCCCTACCTCCCTTTTCCCTCCGGGTCAGAGACCGCTCTGGGTCGGAGACCAAAGGGAGG
>JASEHN010000593.1:0-1906 GCA_030018715.1 Thermodesulfobacteriota bacterium
TGCCGGACATAATGCGACCGGCAAATATGAGGCAGTATAAAGGAGCATTATTGCTGTTGGCCATCAAGATGGGCTTGGAACAATAGCGAAATATCTCCTCCAGCCGCTTTTTGAAAACATGCCCAAACTCTTTGCCCGATAGCTGTCGTTTCACGGTCTCAGGACCAAACAAGGTTCGTTCCTCTTTGTAAAGGTCGATCATCCAGTCACCAGTACCCCAAAATCGGGCCAAGCGCTCTTTCCGTGCTTCTGAAATCATTTCGGGATGCTTCCGGAGAATTCCGCGGTTAATGGCCATCACAGGAAAATTAAGGACCAATTCCACAGTCCCTGTTTTAGCGATATGTTGCATTGTAGTCCATTCGAATTGCATTCCGAAAGGGTCAATAAATGCAATGGCCCTTTTCTTGCTCTCATAAGGCATTTGGGGAAGTATTCGTTCACGCAGGATCCTGTTGCAATCTCCATGATAGATGGCAATGTTATGGATTGGGAATTCTTTAGGCAGCCTATATAGCTTTTCTACACGCCAATCCGTTTCTTCGATGAAATGATAGTGTGTGAACGGGGGTGAAAGGTGGAGAGCGATTCGCGGTGAGCCATCAACAAACTTTTGTTCATCTCTCGTCTTTGGTTTTCCAGTTCCGGCAAATGCATCGATATATTCATACCCTCGACACCATTTCTGGTTTGCGAGGATTTTGAGATAGGCCTCCAGATATTTGCGCAAGAGTTCAAGCTTTTCTAGGGACCACTTTCCAATTAGGTCTTCCTTTTGATCTGAAAGCATAATCATCACTCCGCAATGCCGAAGAAGGTGAAAAAAATATAACCCTAGATGAAAATATTAACCAGCCTTTACTATCTGATCATACTTCGGGCATGTTTTCCACTGTAGGAGACCGATTTTCTTTAAGGTTTGAAAACTTTGAGCTTCAGTTCCTGAATCGCCTTGAAATGTTTTGCGTTGTTGGAAATTAGAGTAGGTTGTTTTCGACCGCCGTGGCCACCCGGGCCGGTTCTCTAAATAAACATTTTTGACCAGGCTTGTCAAAGGGCTTCCCATTGCCGCCCCAACTTGATGTTCCAAAATGGAACTTCAGGTTTCAGTATGACTGATAAGCCCTGCGTAGTGCCTTCTGTAATTTCCGCGACCATCGATTCTATTCCGGAACCCACCGTCCATGCTTTTTTATCTCGTCGTACATCGCATCCGGCGCCAGATCGATTTCACCGGGCCATATGACCGCCCCATATTCCACATATGCCTGGGCAAATAGAACCGGATCGCGTAGTTGAGCAAATATGCCTGCGCTGTCACTCATAACAAGCCGTGACATATAAACTTCACCCGTCGCACCGTCCATGAACTTCACTGCGAGACGGTAGCCTGGAAAGGTACGGACTTCCGCTATCCGCCAAGGTGCATGCAAAATCTCCCTCCTATATCGCCTTGAAACTCCTTACGCCCCTATCTATTTCTTCCCATATGCGGCCCGTCTTTCCCGCAACTGGAACCCGATCTTCTTCTTGGATGTGGGCGGCGGGGCCATCAATTGTCGGATGGCCTTTAGCAATGACTGTATTTCAGCATCATGAATATCAAGCTTCCTCTCGAGTTCCATTAACTTATGGGCCAATTCCTTATGCGTCGAGACAATTTCACGAAGTCTTATAAAGGCCCGGACCACAAAGACACTCATTTGATTCGCCAGAGGGGTATTCAAAACGTTAGCCGCCATAATTGCCCCGTGCTCAGTAAAGGCAAATGGGAGGTATTTGATATTTTGTCCTCGCTTCAAGGGCGCAAATTGCGACCTTGAAAGGAGCCAGTTTCTTGCCTCGTCGAGGGTAAGCTGGAACAGAAAATCTTCTGGGAATCTTTCTATATTTCGCTTCACTTGCT
>JASEHN010000593.1:1916-2608 GCA_030018715.1 Thermodesulfobacteriota bacterium
CGTTTGGCTTTCACACCCTAAATCTGGGCAAGATCGCGATCGATAATAACTTTTTGGCCCCGAATCGTGAAAATTAAAGGCTCAACGAGTTTTGTACTTAAAACAGGTCTGTCCATATTTTACTCTTTTTCGGCGAAAGAATGATCGACGCTTATATCTTCTAAAACAAGCCATTTACCGATTGGGTCTTCCAAGCCGCTTCTCCTTGGCTTCCATCCACTGATCGATTTTTTCTCTTCTGAATCGCCAGGCCGTTCCGACTTTGGATGCGGGGATCTTGCCCTGCTGAGCAAGTTTGTAAATCAGATCCGGGCTTAATTTGAGGTATTGAGCAACTTCTTTCACGGTCAACCATGTATCCGTCATATCTTCTTTCCATTCCATACTAATTTATTCCAGCCAATACCAGCATATCTTAGGAAAATGGGTAAATTAAGTCAACAATTCCTTGAATCTCAAGGAGAGAACTTATTCAGGGGAAGGTTATGAACGCTGGAGGAAACTTGGGTCACAAATGGGGCAACGGTAATGAGGAAATAGCCTCTTATGGTCCTGAACTCTTTTTCTTGAGCTGCCTGATTTGTTGCTTCAACCAGTCGCTCCATTGATCCAATCCTTCACCCGTACGGCAGGAGATCCGGAAAATATTCAGGCGGGGGTTGATCTTTAAAGCTCTTTCTTCAATCAGGTCC
>JASEHN010000035.1 GCA_030018715.1 Thermodesulfobacteriota bacterium
CTAAGCTTCCATTTTTTTTCGGATACAATCAGCGATTTGTTCCGCGAAGGCGGTTATTTCTTTCTCATTCTCTCCTTCCACCATGACCCGGATTAAACTTTCCGTTCCGGATGGGCGCACCAGAATTCTTCCGCGATCGCTCAATTTGGCCTGAATTTTTTTGATAAGAGAGGTTACCTCCGGAATCTGTTGCGGATCCTTTTTTTGTCGAACCGGGACATTCAATAATACCTGCGGAAATGGGGTCATAATTTTGGTCAGGCTGGATAGTTTCTTCCCTTCCCGTTTCATCACGGCTAAAACCTGGAGGGCCGAGAGAACCCCATCCCCGGTGGTGTTGTAATCAAGGAAAACCAGATGACCGGATTGCTCACCCCCCAGGTTATACCCCCCCCGGGCCATTTCCTCTACCACGTAACGATCTCCCACCTGGGTGTGCACCACTTTGATCCCCCGTTCCTTCAGGGCCAGGTCCAGGCCCAGGTTGCTCATCACCGTTGCCACCAGGGTATTCCGTTTTAGGCGTTTGCTTTTCTTAAGGTCATCGGCGCAGATGGCCATAATCTGGTCCCCATCCACCAGATTCCCCAGTTCATCGGAGAAGATGGCTCGGTCTGCATCTCCGTCCAGGGAAATTCCGATGTTCGCTCCGCATTCCTTAACTCTCTGCATAACCACCTTGGGATGGAGGGAGCCGCACTGGAAATTAATGTTCTCCCCGTTGGGTTCAACGCTGAGAGCGATCACTTCCGCTCCCAACTCTTCGAAAACAGCAGGGGCTACTCGATAAGCTGCTCCATGGGCGCAATCCAGGACGATGCGCATCCCGTCGAGAGTAAGTTCTTTAGGAAAAGAGTTTTTCAGGTAAACAACGTACCTCCCTACGGCATCATCCACCCGGAAGGCTTTGCCCACCTCAGCTGCTGTAGGGCGCAGGGAATCGATCTGATCAGAGAAAATCAATTCCTCGATCCTCTTCTCAAGGTCGTCGGGGAGTTTGAACCCATCCCCGGAAAATATTTTAATGCCATTGTCCTGGAAAGGGTTATGGGAAGCGGAGATCACAATTCCTGCGTCCGCCCGCATGGAGGATGTAATGAAAGCAATCCCAGGGGTGGGCAGGGGGCCCACCAGAAGCACATCCACCCCCATGGAGCAGATGCCCGCCGCCAGGGCATTTTCCAGCATATAGCCGGAAAGACGGGTATCTTTTCCGATAACAATCCGGTGGCGTTTTTCATGGTTCTTGAATATATAGGCCACCCCCCGGCCTAACTGCATAGCCATTTCTGTGGTCATCGGGTCGACATTGGCTACCCCCCGGATACCGTCGGTCCCGAAAAGTTTCCTCATTTTTAAGTTCTCCTCAATAGTCGCCTTATCAAATTAAATGTTTTGTATTATGGTTTTAAAACCTCTGTGATCTTTGTACTACTAAGGTTCAATTTCTGGTAACACTTTAGCTGTTTGAAAACCATCCCGAACAGGGTGATTTTTAAGGGCGTCATTCCTGCGAAAGCAGTCCGCCTCAGGCGGACAGGGTTTTTCCTAATGGGTTCTGGATTCCCGTTTTCACGGGAATGACAAAACGTAGACTTTTTTCAAAGGGCTAAAGTGATACAATTTCTGAAAATTCAATTAAGATATTTTTCTGGTTTTTTTGCGTTCATCCGTGTTCTAAATTGCTTTTTGTTCTAAAGATTTTGGTTATAGCTCTGTGATCTCTGTGCCCTCTGTGGCTAATGGTTTTTGGTTGCGGCTCTGCCGCGCTGCGTCCTCTGTGGCTGATTTATCTGCTTAGCAGCGCACAATCGCATCCACCACCTGGACAACCATTCGCATTCGTTCCACTTCGTGTACTCGAACGATATTCGCACCGTTGAGAATGGCCACAGCCACCGTGGCCATGGTTCCTTCTTCCCTGTCCTTTGGCGGCAGCCCCAGTATTTTACCGATGAAAGCCTTTCTGGAGGTTCCGACCAACAATGGTTTCCCTAAGACTTTAAAGCGTTGTAGATTTTTCAAAATGATCAGGTTATGCGATTCTTCCAGGGATTTTCCAAACCCGATCCCCGGGTCTAAAATGATGTTTTCCGCGGAAATACCGCAGGATTCGGCATGGGCCACACGTTCCTTGAAGAAACTTAGGATCTCTCCCATCAGGTCATCATAATGTGTGTTAAGTTGCATGGTTTCCGGAGTTCCGCGCATGTGCATCAGCACTACAGGGACATTTTTTTGGGCAATGACCGTGGCCATGCTTTCATCAAACCTCAGGGCGCTGATGTCGTTGATCATCGCAGCTCCAGCTTCCAGGGCCCTTTCCGCTATGCGCAACTTCCGTGTATCCACGGATATGGGGATATCGATTTGTTGGCTTAAGGAACGAACTACCGGAATGATCCGCCGGGCTTCTTCTTCCTCCTCTAACGGTTCGGCCCCCGGCCGGGTCGATTCCCCGCCGATGTCCAGAATGTCTGCTCCCCCCTCGGCTAATCGCAGCCCCTGTTCCACTGCTTTCTCTGAATCGAAAAATCGGCCTCCGTCGGAAAAGGAATCCGGCGTGACATTAATAGCGCCCATGATGAGCGTGCGCCGAGAGAGGTCATAGCTTTTCTTGCCCAAACGGAGGAAAAGGTGATTCATAAAAATCATTAACTTAAGAGCACACCGCGACCACAGAGAAGCGTTCTCGGCGGTGAATAAACAAAAAGGGCCAAAGGTCAAGAAACAAGGGCAGAGAAAAAGACCCAACCCTTGGCCCTTGATCTTTGCCCCTTTTTTAAAAAAGTCTCCCTTCCTGAACCAATTCTTTCTGAGGGACTTCGGGAACGGATGATGTTAGACCCAGTACCTGGTTAACTTCCTCTCCGGCAAGTACTTCCCTCTCCAGAAGGGCCGAGGCCAGGCGATGGAGTCGCTCCAGGTGCTGGATGATAATATCTTTGGCCCGGCTAAAATTTTCCAGGACGATGCGCTTGATTTCGTTATCAATGTCCACTGCGGTCTTTTCGCTATAGTCTTTATGCTGGGCAATATCCCGCCCGAGAAAGATATGTTCTTCCTTTTTTCCGAAAGTAAGGGGTCCCAATTTATCGCTCATCCCGAAGTCGCAGACCATTTTCCTGGCCCATTCCGTGGCCATTTCCAGGTCATTTCCCGCCCCTGTGGTTTGGGTATTTAAGACCAGTTCTTCCGCAGCCCGACCTCCTAAAAAAATGGCGATTTTGTTGATGATGTACTCTTTAGAAAGGGTGTGCTTGTCTTCGGCGGGAAGCTGTTGGGTAAGTCCCAGGGCCCGCCCTCGGGGGATGATGGTTACTTTGTGGATGGGGTCGGCGCTGGGGAGAAATTTGGCCACCAGAGTATGCCCGGCTTCATGATAGGCGGTGAGGCGCTTCTCTTCTTCGCTGATAATCATCGTGCGGCGCTCAACCCCCATGAGAACCTTATCTTTCGATGCCTCGAAATCAGCCATCTCCAGTTTCGTTTTGCCCAGGCGCGCTGCCAGAAGAGCTGCTTCATTGACCAGGTTTTCCAGGTCTGCGCCGGTAAAGCCCGGGGTGCCCCTGGAAAGCACGGCCAGGATAACGTCATCAGCGAGAGGAGTTTTGCGCGTATGGACTTTTAAGATTTCTTCCCGCCCTTTCATGTCGGGCCGGGGAACCACCACCTGCCGGTCAAACCTGCCCGGACGAAGGAGCGCCGGGTCCAAAACATCGGGCCGGTTCGTGGCCGCAACAATAATCACTCCTTCGTTGGACTCAAACCCGTCCATTTCAACTAAAAGCTGGTTGAGAGTCTGCTCCCGCTCGTCGTGCCCTCCCCCGAGTCCAGCTCCCCGGTGGCGGCCGACCGCGTCAATTTCATCGATGAAGATGATGCAGGGAGCATGCTTTTTCCCCTGAATGAAAAGGTCCCGGACCCTGGAGGCGCCCACGCCCACGAACATCTCCACAAAATCAGAACCGCTTATGGAAAAGAAAGGAACGTTGGCCTCGCCGGCAATGGCCCGGGCCAGAAGCGTCTTGCCGGTTCCCGGAGCGCCCACCAGCAGAACCCCCTTGGGAATCCGCCCGCCCAGTTTGGTGAATTTTTTCGGATCCCGGAGAAATTCGATGATCTCCTGCAGCTCTTCCTTCGACTCCTCAATCCCGGCTACATCCGTAAAAGTAACCTTTTGCTGTTTTTCCGTGAGCAGTTTGGCCTTGGCTTTTCCGAAAGACATGGCTTTGGTGCCGCCGGCCTGCATCTGGCGCATGAAAAAGATCCAGAAGCCAATCAGGAGCAACATCGGAAACCAGGAGATGAGTATGGTCATGTACCAGGGGGATTCATCCTCGGGTTTTGCCGAAATCTGCACATCTTTTTCCCGCAAGAGCTTGACCAGCTCAGGATAATTGGGAGCGTAGGTTTTGAATTCCTTGCGGTTGGCCAAGCGGCCAGAAATGTTTGGTCCCTGAACGGTAACTTCCCTCACTTCTCCCTTTTCCAACGCGGCCAAAAAATCACTGAAGATCATTTTATCCTGGGTGGAACGAGGCTGGCTGAAAAGGTTAAAGAGGAGAATCATCATCACGCTGATGACCAGCCAGAGGGCTAAATTTTTATAAAAGGGGCTTAGTTTTTTCTCCCCCATAAGCTTTTCCTCAGAGAATTAATAATGAAGATGGATTTAAAAATTTATGGTGAATATTGGAGGTTTATTTATAGCATAAAAGAAAATTTTCAACAATGAAAAAAGCAGCTGGCCGATTAAGATTAGAGAAGTTCGACGCGCAGGACTTTTTTGGTTTCCGGCTTCAGACGTATTCGATGATCGAGGCGGACGCCGGCAACCCAGAGGAGTTGATCCTCTTTGAAAAGTAAAGGAATTCTTTTGCGCTGGGCTGTGGGAATTTTACAATCGATGAAAAGGTCTTTGATTTTTTTCGCCCCCTCCATTCCCAGTGGTTGGAGGCGGTCTCCAGGCCGGAAGGAGCGAACGGTCAGGGGAAAATCAATCTCGTCGAAATCCAGAAGGGCAATGTTGGAAATGTTTTGGAGCCCTATCCTGGGTATCTGGGTCGTTAACATCTCGAAGCGCATTTCCCGGCCGATTTCCGGAATTTCCAGATAACCCTCCCCCGAAACAGAATATTCAAAAGGGATAATCTCTTTCAGGGACTTGGCAAAGGTAAGGGCCCGGTAGGCCTTAGCCACGCATAGCCCTTGAGGAAGCTTAAGGGTTTTATTGGGGTCCGGGCTCTGCAGGATATTCTCGATGGTCAGGATATGATTGAATCCCACCCGCCTAAGGTGGCCCAGTATTTTTTCAATGGCATACCGGAAAGATCGCAGCCGGATGGGTAACGACTGGGCGAGCAGGGAGGGGATGTCCAGGGTTATGGATTCCTTTTTCTGATTCCGGACCAGCGCCGGAAATCTTTCTTCCAGGAGGTTCTGCCAGCAGGCTTCTTCCGCCCGGAAGAGATCAGCCATTTGCGCCAGGGTCTGCCGCAACCGGGGATTATACTGCTCAAGGACAGGAAGGAGCTCATGGCGTATCCGGTTGCGCAGAAACTTAAGGGAACGATTGGTCGGATCGGTCAGGAAAGCCACTTTCTTTTCAAAAAGGAAGGCTTCAATTTCTTCCCGCCAGGATTCAATCAGCGGCCGGATAAAAAAATCGCCGCGCACAGGAGGGATCCCCGATAGTCCGCGGGTTCCGGAACCACGGAGGATACGCATGATCATGGATTCGGCCTGGTCATCGGCCGTATGTCCCAGGGCAATCTTCGCGGCCTTCTGACTCTTAGCTGCTTCCAGCAGAAAGGAGTACCGGGCTTCCCGGGCAGCTTCCTGCAGAGTGAGACGTTGTTCTTTTTGCTTGGCCCTTATGTCCACTTGGCGAGTTATGAAAGGCACCCCCAGGTCCGCTGCGGCTTTGCGCACAAAAGATTTTTCTTCTTCCCCTTCCGGGCGAAGTCCATGGTTCAAATGGGCAACCACCAGGGAAAGATGAAATTCCCGGCGCAGGTCCCAGAGCACATGGAGAAGAGCCATGGAGTCAGCCCCTCCGGAAACGGCGACCACTACGCGTTCTCCGGGCTGGAGCATCTCATATTTTTTGATTGTTTTTAAGACATTCAGGACAAAGGGTTGCATGGCTTTTCCTGACTTTCCTCGTACCTGGCCAGCGTGAAAAGTAAATCGGCAAGACGGTTCAGGAACCTAAGCACTTCGATATTGGCGATGATTTTTTCCTGTAGCAATCGGACGGCTTTCCGTTCGGCCCGGCGGATGATGGCCCTGGCTAAGTCAACGGAGGCTGAAGCGATTGTCTCTCCGGGTAAAATGAACTCTTCTTTTAGGACAACCTCCTTCTGTATCTCGGAGAGGAGGCGTTCCAGCCGGTCAACTTGTTCGGTGGTAATCCGGTAGGGATACTTTTGGACGTCTTCAGTGGCAGTGGCTAGCTCGGCGCCAAGGATGAGCAAGTCTCTTTGTATGGTCAGGATAATCTCCTTGGTCTTCGGCCGGGTTGCCGCCGCTCTGGCGATCCCCAGCGCAGAACTGGCCTCGTCCAGGGTCCCGTAGGCTTCGGGCCTGGGCCCGGATTTGGAAATCCTCTGGCCGCCCATAAGGCTGGTCATGCCCCGATCTCCCTTCTTAGAAAACTTCATGGAACCCCTTCCCTGCTTTTACTTTTTTTTTTTGGTGGAGTCACCTCAGATGCGCCGGGCGATAAATGTTTGGCCAAAAGGTCTTTTAGCCTTTGCACTTCGCTTGGCCGAAGGTAACGGTATTCCCCGGGTTTAAGCCTTCCGATACTAAGCCCGGCAAAGGCCACCCGCTTAAGCTTTAATACCGGGTAGCCCAGCTTTTCCCACATCCTTTTCACCTGGCGATTTCTGCCTTCATGTAAAACCATTTCCAGCCAGAGGTTATCTTCTGTCTCCTGGAAGGGCCTGATGCGGCAGGGCGCCGTGGGTCCGTCTTCCAGGCGGATGCCCCGGCTTAATCTGCTGATTTCTTCGGGACTGGGTTTCCCTTTCACTTTCACCCGGTAAATACGGGAGATGCCATAGGAAGGATGGGATAAACGATGGGCCATGGCCCCATCGTCGGTCAAGAGGAGGAAACCCTCGGCATCAAAGTCAAGCCGGCCCACCGGAAACAGCCGGGGTTTCGTTTCCTTTATTAGATCCAGGACCGTTGGTCTTCCTTCCGGGTCGGCCACGGTCGTCACCGTACCCTTAGGCTTGTTTAGCAGCAGGTAAACTTTTGCGGAGGAAGACAGGGATATTCGCCGTCCATCAACCTTGATATGGTCATGAAAAGGATCCGCTTTATCTCCGACCTGGGCGAGGCGTCCATTGACCGTGACTCGCGCTTCCCGGATCAAATCTTCAGCCTTGCGCCGGGAAGCAACCCCAGATTCAGAAAGAATCTTTTGCAGCCTCTGCAGGTGGCTCATCGATTTCTCCATCCTCACCTAACTGAATTGCCAACCGGGGATCTGAATTTGTTCCCATCTCTCCTTCGGCTTGCTCGCCGAAAGGCAAAAGCGATTCTGCCGCAGGGGGCCCCAATCCTTCTATGTCCTTCAGGGTGGGAAGGCTGGACAGGTCTTTTAATCCGAACATTTCCAGGAACTGTCGGGAAGTGCCATATACCAGCGGTTTACCCGGAACATCTTTCTTACCGAGGATTTTTATCAGTTTCTTATCCAATAGGGTTCGCAAAACGCCCCCGGAATCCACCCCCCGGATTTTTTCTATTTCCCCGCGCACAAGGGGTTGTTTGTAGGCTATAATGGCCAGAGTCTCCAATGCCGGCTGGCTGAGATGAGCCGGCTTGCCCTTCTTCAATTTCTTTATCCATTCGGCGTGCTCGGGGCGGGTTCGGAATTGGTATCCTTCAGCCACTTCAACCAGAGTAAAACCGCGCTTCGCTTGGTTGTACTCTTCCACCATCTCGGCCAGCAGCCGCTGGATTTCCTTTTTGCTAACCTCGCCCAGAACTTCTTTGATCCGGTCCAGACTTAGGGGGTTCTCCGAGACGAAGATTAATGATTCCACTATGGCCTTCCGTTTATTATCATCCACTTCACAGAATCCTTTCTTCGATCTTCTTCTGGCCTTCTTCCCGTCCCATCGGCGAGAAAATCCTGATGGGCCCAAAAGATTCGGCTTGAAACACGTTTATCATGCGCAGGCGCATGAGTTCCAGGATGGCCAGAAAGGTTAAGATAATCTCACCGCGCGAAGCCAATGAAGTAAAAAACTCGTTAAAGGTCAGGCTCTCCGTTTCCCAAAGGCGTTCCATGATCTGGTGGATTTTTTCCTTGATATTCAGATGATCCAGGGAGATTTCTTGAAATTCCTCGGGGGGGATTCCCTGGAGGACTTTCTTAATAGCCTCCAGCAGGTCGTACAACGTCACCTCCCCGGTCAGAGCGTCCTCGGCTTCTTCCAGAAGTTTTTCCGCAAAAAATTTTCGAGCAAAGACTTCCCGGTCCAGCAGGCAACCTTTGGCCAAGTCGGAAGCCGCCTCTTTGAAGCGCTGGTATTCTAAGAGCCGGCGGACCAATTCGGCCCTGGGGTCTTCTAACTCCCCTTCTTGATCCTCTCCCGAGGGCTCTTCCTCCGAGGGGGGCAAGAGCATCTTAGATTTAATGTGCAACAGAGTAGCCGCCGTCAGCAGAAACTCGCCGGCCACGTCCAGATTCAAAGTTTTCATCATCTCCAGGTATTCCATGTACTGCTGGGTGATCACCAAAATGGGAATGTCATAAATATCAATCTCATTTTTTTTGATCAGGTGCAGCAGAAGGTCCAGAGGGCCCTCAAATATTTCCAGCTTGACCTGAAGAGGCAATTCCGGCTGCGCATATTCGTTGCTCAGGTGATTTGGTTCCATAGATTCTCTTAACATGAACGATCTTCCTCAGGTTATTTTCATGGCCGCGCGCACTTCTTCCATGGTCCGCGAGGCGACCAACCGAGCTCTCTGGCAGCCATCTTCCAGCACTTCATCCACCAGGCAAGGGTTTTGCAGGTAACGGCTTCGTTGCTCATGGATAGGAGTTAAATAAGCCACAATGTTCTCGGCCAGATTCTTTTTATCCTCCACGCAGCCAATCGCCCCCCGCCGGCAATCTACCCGGACCTGTTCAACGGTCTCCGGCGAGCTGTAAACCCGGTGGAAGGCGAAGACGTTGCAGATGTCCGGGTTGCCGGGGTCGCCCCGCTTGATGCGGTTGGGGTCGGTGAACATCTGGGCCACCTTTTGCCGGATTTCCTGGGGAGGGTCGGATATGTAAATGGCGTTATCATAGCTCTTGCTCATCTTGCGCCCGTCGATGCCTAAAACCTTGGGAACCTCCGTCAGCATCGGCTCCGGATGCGGAAAGACCGGGGCGTATAAAAAATTGAACCGGCGGGTAATTTCCCGGGAGAGTTCCACATGGGGAACCTGGTCTATGCCTACCGGGACCTTGTGGGCTTTGTAAATAATAATGTCGGCGGTCTGAAGCAGTGGGTAGCCCAGAAAACCGTAGGTGGATAGGTCTCGGTTGGTTATTTCCTGTTGCTGCTCCTTGTAAGTGGGCACGCGCTCCAGCCAGGCAAGGGGCGTGATCATCGAAAGAAGCAGATGGAGTTCAGCGTGCTCCTTGATCCGGGACTGGACAAAGAGAACGCATTTTTCCGGAGAAAGGCCGACGCTCAGCCAATCGATGGTCATTTCCCGGATGCTTTCCTGGATGCTCTCCGTGCTATTGTATTCCGTCGTCAGGGCATGCCAGTCCGCCGCAAAGAAAAAACAGTCGTAATCCTCCTGGAGTTTTTTCCAGTTTTCTAAGGCTCCCACCAAATTACCCAGGTGAAGCTTTCCCGATGGCCGCATTCCACTAAGCACACGCTGCTTGGACATTCGCTTATCTATATCTCCTTTCTCTTAATTTAATACTATACCCTCAATCTGGTTTCTTGTTTAGAAAATTTCTGCTGGACGTATTCGACTTCCTCCTGCTGGCTGTGCAATTTTCCGTCGAGCCGGGCCCTTAAAAGATCCTGGAAGATTTCTGTGTAGATCGGCCCCGGAGGATAGCCCATCCGGTTCAGGTCTTTACCACTCAAGGAAACTTTGGTAGGCTTCAGGCCGGTAAAGTAGAGGGAAAGGGCCTTTTTAACCTCCTCGGAATCGGTCTTCCCCATGGCGAAAAGCAAAAAATCCGTGGGCAGGGGATTTAAGAGAAAATAAATTTCGCTGCGGCGAAGGAAAGATAAACGGGCCATGCGGTCTACCACCTGGTTGGCCATCCGCCGGTGCTGCAGGAGCGCGGCCCGAAATTTTTCGGAGAGAGAAAGCCGGCTGAGAAGCTCCTGGAGTTCTTTCTCCGTCAAATTGTCCACCAGCCCGAGGAAGACCACCAACCACCTCTCGTAACGCTCTCCGGTAAATAAAAGATTATACCAGGAGAGCACGCTCTCCAGCCTCTGGAACAGATTCTCAACCCCCCGATCGGTTTTCAGCTTGGGATGGAAAAATTTCAGCAAACCATAATCGGCCAGTCTCTTGATCACGGCAAACGGCTTTTCTTCCTTGAGGCAGAGCACCAGCTCCTGGAAAAGTCTCTTGCCGGAAAGCCGGCCGAATAGTTCCATGCGCACCGCGTTCTCCATGAGCATATGGGTATGTTTGGCGATTTGAAAGCCGATGCGTTGTTCGAAACGAAGAGCCCGGAAGATGCGGGTAGGATCTTCTACGAAACTCAGGTTATGGAGCACCCGGATGCGCCGCTCTTTGATATCTTTCTGACCGCCAAAAAAATCAATTAGCTCTCCGAAGTTTTGGGGATTTAAATGGACGGCCAGGGCGTTCACCGTAAAGTCCCTGCGGAAGAGATCCAGCTTGATGGAGCTGTGCTCAACGCGGGGAAGGGCAGCCGGGTGATCATAATATTCCAGGCGGGCCGTGGCCACGTCCAGCCGGCGCCCCTGGGGGAAAAAGAGGGTGGCTGTCCCGAATTTTTTGTGCGCCTGGATTTCGCATTTCCCCTCTTCAGCCAGGGCTTGGGCCAATTGTATGCCCTCGCCTTCTACCACTACGTCGATGTCGTAGTTTTCGTATCGCAATATCAGGTCGCGCACAAATCCGCCCACCGTATAAACCTGGAAACCCATCTCTTGAGATTTTTCCCCGATGGTCTTGAGCAAAGCGAGTACCCCTAAGGGTAGCCGTTCCTCCATGAGCTGGAGGATCCATTTCTTTTTTGGTTGGATCGAGGAAAGGTCTTGTTCGACCAGGGTGTGAGGCGGCCGGTTGGCGCTGGTATAGAGCCAGCGCAACAAATCCGTGCGGGTGATGGCTCCCACCAAATTGTCCTTCTCCAGCACCGGGAGAAATCGCTGGTTGTTCCCCACGATAAGATCTTGAACTTTAGACAGGGCCGTACGGGGATGGACCGAGGCAAACTCACTGCTCATATAATCCCTTATGGGTGAGTTTTTGAACCCGTGAAAGGCGGCTTTCTCGATGACTTGCCGGGAGATCAAGCCGGCAATTTTTCCTTTGTCCATTACCGGCAGGACATTTATGTTATAACGGGTTAAAAGCTCCCCTGCCCGCTCGATGGTCTCCGTGGCTTCCACGCTCTTAACCGGAAAGGACATCAGGTCGCGAGCCAGCCTAACCGGGTGTACCCGTCCTTCCAGGTAGCTCAACAGTTTTTCTTCCACCTGGGGAAGGTTCAGGCCCTTGATGGTCGCCGAAGCAGCCGTGGGATGCCCTCCTCCGCCGAAGGCAGCGGCAATCTCTCCCACGTTGACTTCTTCCAGGTTGCTCCGGGCAACTAAATAAATCCGGTCTTCCATCTCAGCCAGGGCGAAAAGGACGTTAATATTTTCCATATCCCTCAATTTGTGGACTAATAGGGCAAAATCTCCCACGTATTTGTTGGAGGAGGCTTTGGCGATAACCACCTCCACCCCTTTCACCGTGTAGCGGGTGGCGGTTTGGATCAATTCGTTAAGCAGGGAAATCTGCTCGGAAGTTATCTCCCGGGTGATCAGGCTTGATACGGTATTCAAGTTGGCTCCCTGGGAGAGTAAAAAAGCGGCAGCTTCATAATCTTCAGTAGTGGTGGAAGAGAATGTGAAAGACCCGGTATCCTCATAAAGGCCCAGAGCCATGACCGTGGCCTCTTCGGCAGAAAGGGGAATCTTTTTTTCCTTTAAGATATGGGCCAGAATGGTCATGGTCGCCCCCACTTCGCGGATGTGCTCCACTTTGCCCCGAAGATCATCTGGCGAAGCCGGGTGGTGATCAAAAATATGCACTTCCACTCCCGGGCGCTGGGCTAACTTGGCCAACTTCCCGATTCGCCCGGGTTGGCGGGTGTCCACCAGAATCAAGCGCCGAACATCATCTAAATTGATATTTTTGATCCGTTCTGTTTCAAAAACATAGAAAGTGGATTGGATGAAAAAATCCCGTAAATTTTTTTCCTGGGACCCGGGAAAAACCAGGACAGCCTGAGGGTAGAGCTTCTTGGCTGCCAGCATGGAGGCCAGAGAGTCGAAGTCGGCGTTGACGTGGGTGGTAATTACGTCCATGATTTCAACCCCGGGGATGGTATTTCTGATGGATTTGCTTCAGGTGGTCCCGGGAAACATGGGTATATATCTGGGTGGTGGCAATATCTACATGTCCGAGCAGGGATTGAACGGACCTTAAATCCGCCCCGCCTTCCAAAAGGTGGGTGGCGAATGAATGGCGGAGTATATGGGGGGTCAGGCGTTTGGGAATGCCTGCCGACGTGGCATACTTCTTAATGATTTTCCAGAACCCCTGGCGGGTGATTCCCCTTCCTCCCTTTCCGAGAAAAAGGGTAGCGTTGGACGATTTCATGGCCAAAAGGATCCGCGGCCCTCTCAGGTAACCTAACAACGCCTGCCGGGCCGCCATGCCGATGGGCACAATTCGCTCTTTCGATCCTTTCCCCCGGGTGCGCAGATACCCCACTTCCAGGTTCACGTCGTTTAACGAGAGGTGAATCAATTCCGAAACGCGCAGGCCGGTAGCGTAAAGAAGTTCCAGCATAGCCCGGTCCCGAATGCCCAAAGGCTGCAGAGGATCAGGCTGTCGCAATAAATCCTCCACCTCAACGGAGGTCAATACCGAAGGAAGCTTGGGGACAACCCGGGGGGTGCGCAGGCGATTCAGGGGGTTTTCTTCTATGGCGCGCTCCTGGACCAGAAATTTATGAAAACCCTTCAGGGCTGAAAGGGTACGAGCCTGGCTTCTTGCCGAAAAGCCTTTTCCCCGCAGGCGCTGGAAGTATTTCAAGGTATGGTCGGCCGAGCTGCCTCCGATATGGGATATTCCCTGCTCCATCAAAAAAATGGCATACCCCTGAAGATCATGGGCATAAGCTTCGAGAGTATTCCGGCTCAACCCTTTTTCTACGGTTACGTAGTGTAAATAACTATCTATCCAGTTATCGAAGTTATCGGCCATTATAAAAAATCTTCTCCATGCGCATTCTATTCTAACACATCGGGTTCTTTTTTCAATTTCTTTCTCCCCGGCCCGTCTCT
>JASEHN010000036.1 GCA_030018715.1 Thermodesulfobacteriota bacterium
AACTGGTTTTGCTCTAAAAAAATTGGGGGGGGCAAGCCTCTATGGGTGGCTTGATACTTAAACATCATCCCATTATACTTAGAGCACTAAAAAGCAAGTTCCTAAAAAAAATATAAAAGGAGGCAATATCATGAGACGAACACTGTGGTTGACTATCTTACTGATGTTTCTCAGCTTGGCCGTAGTGGTTGGCTTGACGTCTGCTGCGGATTGGAAGCCGAGCAAACCTATCCGGATTATCGTTCCCTGGGGAGCGGGCGGGTCAACGGACCAGGCAGTGCGCTCTATTGCCGGGGACCTCGAGAGTGCCTTAGGGCAGAAGATCGTCGTCGTAAACCAGCCGGGCGGGGGCGGGGCTATCGGAACTAAGAGCGTGCTGGACGCCCCCTGCGACGGCTACACCTGGGCTTCGGGCGCGATAAAGGACCTGGGAACTTACATGATCACCGGGGTGCTGAACACGAAGGCGCAGGATTGGCACATCTACCTCAACACCGCGAATGCCACACTGGTTTCTGTTACCCCCAACGCCCCGATCAAGGATTTCAAGGAATTTCTCGACATGATGAAGAATGACCCCAAAAAGCTGTCGGTGGCAATTGCGGGCATTCCTTCAGCCGGCCACTCGGCCATCGAAGCCATAAAGCGGGCCAGTGGGGGGGACTACAAGCTCGTAAGCTATGACGGCGGAGCCCCGGCTGTGATCGCCACGGTGGCCGGCGAGACCATGGCCACCCCGCAGCTACTGAGCGAGCAGATCGAAATGATCCGCGGCAAAAAGCTGCGCCCGCTGGCGGCCTTGACCCCTGAGGATCTGGTAATCGATGGCTTCGGCACCGTCCCCTCGGCGACCAAATGGCTTCCCAAGGTGGCCGCCGACCCCATCTACTTCGGGATCTGGTTTCCCAAGTGCGTTCCTAAAGAGGTTGTTGAGACTATGAACAAGATATGGCGGGAGAAGATTGCCACCTCCAAGTCCTTGAAGGACTTTGCCCACCTGCGCGGGCAGATCGTGGCGCCCTACTATGGGGAGGAAGCGCTGAAGAAGGCCTGGCCATCCATTGTAAATTCGGCATGGGGACTCTTTGACGGCGGCAAGGCAAAAGTCAAGCCCGATGAAGTGGGCATGCCCAGGCCGTAGCAAGACGATCACCGGGGGCGGATGGCCAGAGAGCGGGCCGCCCCCTTTGTTTGCCCCGGGATATCGGGGGCTTGGTTCATGTGCATGTTCAAGGCTGACTTTCTGACCGGGCTCGCCCTGTTACTGGTAAGCGCATTCGTCCTGATAGAGTCCTGGCACATGCCGCGCTTAGAGCACCTTAAGGTGCACCCCTTGAGCGTCCCGGGTATCGTCCCGGCGTTCCTGGCTGTGGTCCTTTTGGTCTTCGGCCTGGTTTTGGTGGGGCGGTCTATCAGGGCGGGAGGGCACCGCGTCGGGTTTAACCGCGATGACCTTCGACGGGTGCTCGCCCAGCCTGGAAACCAACGGCTGCTGTTGACTGCCGCGCTCACCATCGGCTACGCCGGCATCCTTATAGGAAACACGCCCTACTGGCTGGCCACTGGGATCTTCATCTTCCTCTTCGTCGTGGCCTTTGAGTGGCGACGCGGCATGGCCGTCCGGGAGTTCAGACGGATGGGCCTGGTTGCCGGGATCCTGGCAATCATCATCACTGCAGCCGTCGCCTTAGCCTTTGAGCGGCTCTTCCTGGTGACCCTGCCATGAGAGTGAGATAGTAGGATGGGTGTGCTGCTTGACAACCTCGGGCTGTTCCTGGGGGCGATCACCGGCTTTCTGACCCCCCTGGCCCTTTTTCATATCCTCTGGTCTACCCTGCTCGGGATCGTCATCGGAGCGCTGCCCGGTCTTACGGCCACGATGGGTGTGGCCCTGATCACCACGCTGACCTATAAGCTCCCTCCTGAATTGGCTATCCTCATCCTGATCTGCGTTTACGTGGGAGCTATCTACGGCGGCAGCCGGACAGCGATCCTCCTTAACATCCCGGGGACACCTGCGAACGCGGCCACCACTCTCGATGGTTTTCCGCTGGCCAAACAGGGCTTAGCCGGACGGGCTATGGGTGTGGCGACAACGGGATCCGTCCTGGGCAGCGTCATTGGCATCTTCTTCCTGGCCACCCTGGCGCCCATCCTCGGGAATTACGCCCTCAAGTTCCAGTCCTTCGAATTTTTCTGGCTGGCCATCTTTGGCATCGTAATATCGGGCCACTTGACCGCTCTCGATGATCCCATAAAGGGTTGGATCGCGGGATTCCTGGGTCTTATGACCGCCATGGTGGGCCAGGAAGGGATCCACGCCTACGAACGGTTCACCTACGGGACTACTGAACTCCTCGGCGGCTTCGCTCTTATCCCGGCCATGGTGGGCGCCTTCGGCTTCGCCGAGGTGCTGAGCGTGATGCGGAATCCCCAAGCCGAGATGGCTGATAATCCCCAGGACAGCGTTATCCCCAAGTTAGCCGATATAACGCGCTACTGGCGCACCATCATAAGAAGCGGCCTTATCGGCACCATCATCGGCATTATACCGGGGGTCGGTGAGGATATCGGGGCCTGGGTCTCGTACGCCGCGGCCCGGCGGAAGAGCAAAGAGCGCGAGAAGTTCGGTAAGGGCTCGGTGGAGGGGCTGATGGCCGCAGAAACGGGCAACAATGCCGTTGTACCCGGGGCCATCATTCCAGTGCTTACTTTGGCCATCCCCGGATCGGCCCCAGCGGCGGTGCTGCTCGCGGCCATGTTCATCCACGGGATCCGCCCGGGCCCTATGATCATGGTTGAATCGCCCCAGTTCGTTTACCAGGTCGTGGCCATGGTCTTCTTTGCCACCCTGGCCATCCTGGTTTACGGTTTAGCTCTCACCAAGCCGCTCCTGAAAGTCCTGGCCATCCCGCGGACGCGCCTCCTGCCCGTGGTCTTCGTCCTCTGCACCATCGGGTCTTATGCCATTACCAACCGCATTTTCGACATCTGGGTAATGATCGGCTTCGGCATCGCCGGCTACATCCTGCGGCAGATGAAATACCCCATGGCCCCCCTGGTCCTGGGCATCATCCTCGGAGACCTCCTGGATAAGAACCTGCGCCGTGGGTTGGTGCTGACCGACGGGGATCTCACGCCGTTTTTTACCCGGCCCATCTGCCTTGTTCTCTGGCTGGTGACGCTCTCCTCCATCCTGATGAGCATTGGTCCGTTCCGGAATGCTCTGCAGCGGGCTGTCCGGGTAGTCTGGCCGGGAACCCGGCGGGATGCAGGTTAATCCTGGCGCAACCCCCTCACAATTCGCCCTTTATTTTTTCTGCGCCTCCCCGGTCATGGGGACGAAAGAGACGCCCAAAAGGTGCTGGACATGGGTCTTCCCATTTTTTTTGGTGAGAAGGGTGAGGGTTTGAAAGTATGTCGTGCTCCCCAAAGGGATGATCAGCCGCCCGCCTTCTTTTAGTTGTTTGACCAGGGGGGGAGGGATATGGTTGGCCGCACAGGTAACCATGATGGCATCGAAAGGAGCATGTTCTTCCCACCCGAAATAACCATCTCCGTATTTCACCTGAACCTTTGCATGCCCCAATTCTTTAAGGCGTTTGGCCGCCATTTTGGTTAGCCCTTCCCTGATCTCCAAAGTGTAAACCTGATCGGTGATCTCCGCCAGAACGGCTGCCTGGTATCCTGAACCTGTACCGATCTCCAGGACTTTCTCCCCCGGTTTAACCTTCAGTATCTGGGTCATCAAGGCCACGATATAAGGCTGGGAGATCGTCTGGCCCTCGCCGATGGGCAGGGGATGGTCAGCATAGGCCTTGCTCCTCAGGGAGTGCTCAACGAAGAGGTGGCGGGGCACCCGGCCCATGATTTCCAGGACCTGCGAGTCAGTGATGTCCCGGCCCTTGAGGTCGCGCTCTACCATTCTTTTGCGCGCCGAGATAAGGCTAGGATCTTCCGAAGAAAAAGACTGGTAGGCCGGCAGAAAGAGAAAAATCCAGGTTAGAAAAAGAGAGAGAACAACTTCCTGCTTGGTTGGCAAAGAAGCATTCAGCATTCACCCTCACCCCGACCCTCTCCCGTCAAGGGAGATGAGTCTTTCAAATTAATTGTTTTTTTCTGAGAGCTGACCGCTGATCGCTGACAACTTTTATAATTTTTTCAGGACTTCCGGGAATTTTTTTCGGCCCCCAACCACTGCCGCTGGAACTGCCTGGCCTGGTGCATGAAAGCCTCCAGCCGGGTGAGTGTATTGGTTTCCTCCTGTCCATCGTAAGCCATGTTCAAGAAGGGAATGTCATTGTGGTCTTCGCGGTATCGTTTCATCACCGCGCCTACGATGGTTCCGGGCATGCAGGTAAAAGGCATGACATTGACCAGGCCAGAAACGCCTTTCTTCACATAATCGCCGCATTTACCTACGGATAGAACAGCTTCCCCCTCAAATGAATCATCCAGATAATTTTTGGCCTCTCGCAGGGTTTCCGGAATGGATGGTTCGGGATGGTTGATCAGGCTTCCCTCAAAGATATGGTCTAACTTATGCTCGTCGCGCTTTTGCACCAGCTCGGTAATGTAGGTGCGCAAGAAAGTGCCGTAACGTTTGTTCCTCAGGCTGTACCTTTGTGAAGTAAAATTAAGATAGAGAAACCATTCGGAAATCGGAGGCAGCCAGACTTCAGCGCCAAGTTTTTCCAATTCCCGGACGATGAATTCGTTGCTGAAGGCGTTGGAGCGGATGTATATTTCTCCGACGATACCAATCCGCGGCTTTGATCCGGGGTTGATCTGTTCAATCCTGTCGAAATTTCTCCTGGCTTCTTTAAGGACATGGATCAGACCATCCAGGCAGGTTCTCGGGTCATCCCTGCTGTCCCGTATAACCTCATAAGCATTTTTCAAAGATGGGTGGAATACCTTATCGGTATCACCAGCATGGACCTCATAGGGACGGGTTTCCCGAAGCTTCTTGTCCAGAAGATCCATGGCTACCATCCCCTGCCAGGCCAAGTGAGTGAAATTCTTGCCCAACATGCCCAGGTCCTTGTACAAATGTTCGTCCTGGGTCGGGGAATAGATGGGCACATCAGGATATCCCAGGTCGTCGAGGATCAGGCGGTGGAGACGGTGGTACTGTCCGAACCGGCACGGGCCATTGCCAGAGGGCATGAAAAAGGCCACCTTATTGCGGTCAAAGTCCGGACTCTTGATTACCCGCACCATATCGCCCGTGGTCAAGATGCAGGGGTAACATTCTTTTCCGGAAGTATACTTCCGGCCCCAGGAGATCGTCTCCTGGTTAGGCACGGGAGTGAGGTCAGCATCGATCCCGCAGGCCTGGAAAGCTCCCACTAAGGCTAGCGCTTGTTCAGCCATGTAGGGAACGTACACCTTGCGATGATCGGCATCCTTGGTCATGACGATGGTCTTCGGTTTGCGTTCTTCTCTCATCCGGCCATCCTGGACATTCTTCAGGCTGTCCAGGAAAGCCTCCAGGCGGGTGATGGCCCCTACGTCTGCGCTGTGCTCATCCACCTCGATCTGCAGGTGGGGTTTGCCCCGCATTTTTTCTTTGAAAAAATGGAGGATGAAAGAGTCCGGACCACAGGCAAAGTTGGTGAGGTATATGGCGTGGAGTCGGGGGTTGCTATCCACAATGTGGGCGGCGCTGTAGATCTTTTGCCCGTATTTCCAGTACATGTCCTGCCAGTCGTCCAGCAAGTCCACCTCATCCAAGGGCAGGAGATCCATAGGGATGGCGATGACCCCGAGGTCCCGGAGCTTTTGCGGGAGTCCTAAGTTCATTCCCGGGTCGCAGCCGTTATAAGGCCGGCTGATTATGACCATGGCCCGGTCCTCTTCCTTCAGGTTCTGCAGGATCTCTTTTCCCCGGCGCTTGAGAGAAGCATTAAAGCTGGCCTGGGCAATCTGCGCTTTCTCAATCGCCTCCCGGACTTCATCGGCGTCTTTGCCCAGGTTCCGGCACATCTTCACCAGGGTCCGTTCCAGGTTCTTCCGCTCCCAGCCAAAGTGGACGACCGGGCTGAGTAGTTTCACTCCCTGGGATTCGAAATCGATGGCCGATTTAACAGCGTAGGGGAAGGCCTGAACGTAGGGGCAGGCAAAAGACCGATCCAGGGAAGGATGGCTTAAAGGCATGTTGATGATGCTGGGCAAGAAGATGGTTTCCACGCCCTTATCGATCAGGTCCAGAAGATGGCCATGAGCGACCTTGATGGGGAAACAGGTTTCGGCCACAACTTTCTCCACCCCTTTATGAATGAGCCGCTTGTTAGTTCTTTCCGAGAAGACCAGGCGAAATCCCAAGGAAGAGAAGAACGTTTTCCAGAAGGGCATGAGCTCCTGGAGGTATAGCAGACGGGGAATTCCGATGACCGGCGCATCCTCGGCTGGAGGTTTTTCCTCCACATAAGAGGCCATCAAGGCCTCTTCGCGTTCGGCAAAGAGGTCGGGCAGGTCATCGCGCCGTTTGCGCGTCCGGTCCACGTCGTATTTTTCGCAGCGGCTGCCATAGAACAGGGGTTTTTCGCCCTGGACCGTGACTTTGCGGATCTCGCAATGGTTGGGGCATTCCTTACACTCAAAAGAGGTAAGCTCATAGGGCCGATTGCTTAAGTCCCAGCCCTTGAAGGTGGACTTGCCGGATTTATTTTCTTCCATGGCCAATAGGGCGCAGCCGATGGCCCCGGTTACCTCGTTGTGTTCAGGCACAGTTATTTTTTTGCCGGTCACCTTTTCAAAAGCGGCTACCACGCCTTTGTTAAAGGCTGTCCCGCCCTGAAAGAAAATGTTGTTGCCCACCCGCTTGTCCCCCACTACCTTGTTCAGATAATTGAGGACGATGGAATAGGATAAGCCCGCGACCAGGTCATCGCGCTTGGCCCCTTTTTGCTGATGGTGGACGAGGTCTGATTCCATGAAGACCGTGCAGCGCTCCCCCAGGGAGATCGGAGATGGGGAGCTCAGGGCTAATTTGCCGAACTCTTCTTTGATGGAAAGCCCTAATTTTTCAGCCTGCTCCTCCAGGAACGAGCCGGTCCCGGCAGCGCAGACTTTATTCATCTCAAAGTCCACGATGGCTCCTCGTTCTAAGGAGATGTACTTGGAGTCCTGGCCGCCGATCTCGAAGATGGTATCTACGTTCGGGTCAATATGGGCCGCAGCCGTGGCCTGGGCGGTAATTTCGTTGCGGATGACGTCCGCGCCCACGAAGTCGCCGGTGAGGTATCGGCCAGAGCCAGTGGTGCATACCCCTTTGATCTCCACCAGGTGGCCGACTTCATCACCCACCTCTTGCAAGCCCTGGCGGATGGCTTCTATGGGCCGGCCAGCGGTCATCAGGTAGCGCTTGGAAAGGACCTTTTTATTTTCATCGAGGACCACTACGTTCGTGGAGATGGAACCCACGTCGATGCCTAAGTAAGCCGTGATTTTCTTATCTGCGAATGTCCCCTGCAGAGGCTGCCAGGGGATTTCTTTCTGATGGCGTTCTGACAGGGAAAGAGGTTCCAGAGTAACGTCCGGCGCGACCATACGGCTGACATATTCCCTAAGACGGTCCAGCCCTGCGAATTTTTTCCATTTGTCCGGGCTTTCCATAGTGAGAAAAGCCGCGCCGATCGCTCCCATGGAAGCAGAATGTTTGGGGATGATAAACTCGCCTTCTGTTAATTCCAGGACGTCGAAAAAGGCCTGGCGCATGCCGGCATTGGCCGCCACGCCTCCCTGAAAAGAGATGGGCCGGTTAAAAGTCTTTCCCTTGCCGATGTTCGACCTGAAATTTCGGGCCAGGGCATAACAGAGCCCGGCGACGATGTCGTAATCCGGGGTGGCCCCCTGCTGCAGATGAATCATGTCGGTTTTGGCAAAGACGCTGCACCTGCCGGCAATGCGCGGAGGGGTTTTGGATTTCAGGGCCAGGTTGCTGAATTCTTCTATGGTCAGAAGCAGACGGTTGGCCTGTTGATCCAGGAAGGAGCCAGTTCCGGCTGCACAAATGGTATTCATGGAAAAATCCAGGATTTTATATTCGCCGTTTTGGGGATCACTTTCCACGAGAATAAGCTTGGAATCTTCTCCGCCCATCTCGATGATGGTTTTTACTTGAGGATAGAAATAAGTCGTGGACTTGCTCTGGGCTATGATTTCGTTGACAAACTCGGCCTTAAGAAGCTCAGCAATAAGTTTGCCCGCAGTCCCGGTGACCGATACACTCTGAATCCGTTCCGCAGGGATTCGGGAGAGAATCTCCGTTAGGATGGCCAGGACCGTTTCCAACGGCTGCCCTTTGATGCGGGTGTAGTACTCTTCGATTACGTTTTTTCCATCATTGATCAGGACGGTGTTCGTGCTAACCGATCCAACGTCCAATCCTAAATGAAGCCCTTCTTTATTCATCAGAACCCAAAACCTCCGTCGTAATAAAAATCAGTTGCGGAATCGCCCCCCGGGGGAAAAGTGCCAGAAATTTCAGAGATTTCAAAATATAGACCTTTCTCCCCAACCCCAATGATATATATCATATAAAGGTTTAGGGTGGAAAGGTCAAGAGGGAAGAGAAGGTTATCAGTAAAAGGCTGGGTGAAAGGCCATTGTCAATTTCGTTATTCAGTAATTTTCTCGGCCCATGACTTCCGGGGAAATCCATTCGCGCCGGACTTTTCGCCGCCGATCTTTCGGAAAACGGAGGATAACCTTTGTCCCTCTCCCCGGCCGGCTTTTCACCTGGATTTTTCCTCCTTGCTCCTCTACCGCCCTCCGAACAAAGGTCAATCCTAGCCCCACTCGATCCGGCCGGGTGGAAAAAAAAGGATCGAAGATCAGGTTCAGATTTTTCAAGGGAATTCCCTGCCCGCGGTCAGAAACCGACACCTCTATATTCTCCCCGTCATCCCAAAGAGCCACTTCTATAAATTCCTTTTTCTTCCTTTTCGGATTCAGGGTGATCGCCCACAGGCTATTCTGCAAAACATGGGCAAGAATGCTGGCCATCAAATCCCGGTCAAAAAATATTTGCCCATCCCCTGCGACCCCATCAGTGTTTAAATGTATGGCAATTCCCTGTTCCTTCGTTTCTTTGGCAAAATTTCCCAGAACCGCTTCTACCGCTTCCTGGATGTTCTCTCTTTTATATACAAGCCGGGGAATGCGGACATACTCCTCCACCCTCTGCAGAATCGTCTCCAGTCTCCCTGTCTCCTTAAGAATCTGGTTAAAGTAGGACCGGCTTTGCAGGGAGGAAGGCGCTGCCTTCAAAACCCGCTGGGAATATCCGCCTATCGAGGCAATCGGGTTGCGAAATTGATGGGCAATCTCTTCCATCATTCTCCCCAACCCCGCCCACCGTTCTGCTTCCCGCTTCTCCCTTTCCACCTTCTTCAGCCGCTGAATCTCCTGGAAGGTAAAAGATAAAAAAACTTCTCCCTTCTCTTTAAAAGCGGAAGTAAACAATTGAACGAAGATTTTCTTCCCGCCCTTCTGTCTCAAAAGAGCTTCGCCATCAAAACCCTTCCTGTATCGAGTAAGAAAGATGATGTTGGGAAGAAAATATATCTGATCTTCTTCCAGGAATAGAATCCTCATCCGCTGCCCTTCCATTTCACCGGGTGCATAGCCGAAAAAGGATTCCGCTCTGCGGTTGGCGTAAAGAATTTGGGAGTGGACATCGGTGATAAGAAAAGTTGCCGGAATTGAATCGAAAAGATCATATCGGCTTTTAAGGTTCTCAGGCATAACCTTTCTCCCTCTCCTTTCCCAGCCTGAACTGATGAAAAAGCCATCTCATTTTGGTGAGCCGAGCGACCTTCGGAATGAGCCTGGCCTGGATGAGATTCCTCGCATGATCTTAAAGTGATCGATGGCCAACCCGCTTCTCTATTGTACGAATTTTATATTAAGCGGACAATCACACTTTTTTTCTTTCGGCCACGGCTTTTACCTGGGCTTTCAGGTTGATAAGGAAAGGTCTCTCTTCCTGCGGGATCAATTTTTTCTCCTGGTAATCTTCCCTGAAAATTTTTTTGACCACCTCGTCCTGGTTTCCCTGCAAACAATCCAACTCCGCTTCTATCCTTTCTGCGAAGGCCCTGGTTGCCTCAATCGATCTTAGGATATGCCCTTTCGCTTCCTCTCCGGTCAGCACGTAAAAGTGGCCCATCAACAAAAGGTTGACCTCCAGATTTTTTAACCTTTCCAGGGAGGCCAGGTAATCATCATAACTGGACAGGAATTGGGGGCGTATGGAAAAATTGTAATCGAATCCCCCCACCGCCTCTCCGCCCACCAGGGCTTTCAACCGGGGGATGTAGAAAGAAACTGCATCCCGCGTGTGTCCCGGTGTGGCCATGACCTGAACCCCGCACCCATCTCCCAGGTCCACCTCATCGCCATCTTCCATGAATAAATCCACGTCTAACCCATTAAAGGTCACATCAGAATCACCGATCTGAGATTTAAATTTTTCTTCGAGATCTTTACTCAAGCTCTGGATCAATTGAATGGCATTTGGCCTTTTGAAGATGTCCGCCGCCAAGCGGCTGGCTCCCGTTTTCAGCATCCTGATTTTTCTTTTCAGATAAGGCGCAGCCCCGCTATGGTCAAAATGGGAGTGGGTGAGAAAGTTGTAAGCCAGCCTATGGGCATCTCCCAAGTGCTCCTCCAGGCCTTTAAGATACTCAGGCCCCATGATGGTCATTCCGGCGTCAAAAAGGATCGGAATTTTACCCGTCAGAAGATAGGCCGGAAGAGCCGGTTTCCCCAGGGCGTAAAGGGTATCGGCAATTTTCCCTGTACTTTCCTGGATCATCTATCTCAACCTCCGTGTCCACAAATGAAAAGGATTCCTGTATTCTCGAGGGGATTATTACCCTCTTTGCCGTTCACTATAAATGGAAGTTTTGGATCATAGACACATTATGACCCAAAACCCATGAGAAATCTATATGCCAAAGATTACTGAATGTCATTCAAGCATAAAAAGAGGTTTTTTCTTGACCACCCATGGCCCTTCCTGGTAGCGTAAACTTAATTGTATCGGAATTTCCTTTTTCCAATTTTAGTCCGCCTCAGGCGGATCACTTTAGGCACTTGGCACTGATCCTTTATTTTTCTTAATCATGGTTTTAAGACTCTGTGATCTCTGTGTCCTCTTTGGCTAATTTTAATTTATTAGCAATAGTTCAATTTCCCCGCAAAAAAAGGATGAAAAAAAATGACCGGAAGAGAAATTGCCCTGATGGCCTTCAATCATCAGCAACCGCCCAGAACCCCCGTTACCCTTATAGGTGGAGGAGCATGGGCCGTTAATCGAGCTGGAAAAACTTTCGCCGGGATCAAAGAAGATCCGGCTCAAATTGCCGATGTGTTCATCCAGTACTTCAATCAATTCGGGCATGACCTGCTCTGGACAGGCTCAAACTTGATCAACTATCCCATCCATGTGTTGGGCTGCCCCATAAAAGACGATTCCTCAGATGGCCCGGCCCTCCAGGGCGCGGTGCTTAAAAGCTTAGATGATATGGACCAACTGAGCATCGCCAAGGTCCTGCAAAATCCCCTCATGCAGGGAATCATCCGCTCCCACCACCTGATCGCGGAGGCCATCGGCAAGAAAACCATGATTATCCCCACCCAATGGGCTCCTTTCACCTTCACGTCCCGCCTGCTGGGCATGGAAGCCACCATGATGGCCACCATCGGGGATCCGGATCGGCTCCTGAAACTCATTCAATTTTCCACTGACCTGACCTGGGCCTTGCTGGAACCTGTTCTTGAGCATGAGGATATTTTAGGAGCGAATTTTTCTGACCCGGCAGCCTCGGGAGACCTGATCTCCCCGCCAACCTTTCGAAAATTTGCTGCTCCCGCGCTAAAGGACCTGGTGCAAAGAGTCAAGGCCAAAGGGAAGTACAGTATGGTGCACATCTGCGGCAATACTTCCAAAGTTCTTCAGGATGTTTGCGAGATCGGCCCGCATTGCTTCAGCCTGGAAAATAAAGTTGACCTGCGCGCCGCCAAGGAAGTTTTTAAAGGCAAGGTGTGCGTGGCCGGCAATGTTTCCCCTACGGGAGCGTTTCTGTCAGGAAAGCCGGAGGATGTAGTCCGGGAGGCCAGGGAATGTCTTGCGGCCTGGGGGAAAGGGGGCGGATACATTTTGACTGTGGGGTGTGATTTCCCCAAAGATGCGCCTCTTAAAAACATGTTGGCTCTCATGTCCCTGAAGGACAGGGGTATTGATGAATGAGTGCGCCATACTTCCATGAAAAATGCTAATAATAAATCTAAATCTCATTCGGTTTTTCCGGGTATTCTCTCCCTGTTTGTGCTCGCTCACTTTGGACACCATTTACTGACCGCCCTGCCCATACCGCTTCTGCCGATGATTCGCAGCGACTTCTCCCTCGACTACACCCAGTCCGGGTTAGTGATATCGGCCTTCAACTTATCATACGGCCTCGGCCAGTTACCGGCCGGCTGGCTGACTGACCGGGTCGGCCCCCGCTTAATGATTACCATAGGTATCTGCGGTGTCGCCCTGGCCGGATTTTTCGTTGGTCTTTCCCAAAGCTTAATGATGATGATTGTCTGCCTGGCCCTTATGGGTGTGCTTGGTGGCGGATACCATCCGGCCTCTCCACCGATGATTTCCGCATTAGTTCCCCCCGGGAATCAGGGCCGGGCCCTGGGCCTGCACATGATAGGCGGGAGCGCCAGTTTCTTCTTGGCCCCGCTAATTGCCGCGGGTATCGCGGCCTCTTGGGGCTGGCGCGGCTCTTTCATCGGACTTGCCGTTCCCACAGTCATCTTCGGAATTATTTTTTATGTGATTATGGGGAAACACTCGTCCATGCAAAAAACAGGGCGCGGAAGAACTCATGATGCCGAGGCGCCACCCGTCCCTTACCGTTTCCGCCGGCTGGTGACCTTTATCGTTTTAAGCACATTTACAGGAGCGGTGACCTTTGCCACCATCTCTTTCATTCCCCTTTTCCTGGTGGACCATTTGGGGTTTAGCAAGGAGACAGCAGTCGCCTTTTTCGCCTTTCTTTATGCCGCCGGCCTCTGGATGAGCCCTTTAGGGGGATACCTTTCAGACCGATGGGGAAGCGTGCCGGTAATGCTCGCGGTTTGTTTCATCGCCGGTCCGGTCATTTATCTTATGAACTGGGTGTCTTCCAGTTGGGGAATCGTTATTTTACTCCTGACCATCGGCATGATCATCTACGTGCGCATGCCGGTTTCAGAAGTCTATATTATCGGACAGACCTCACCAGGTAATCGCTCCACAGTCCTGGGAATTTATTTCTTCGGCAGCATGGAAGGCGGGGGAATACTTACTCCGGTCATGGGCTATTTGATCGATCAATTAGGCTTCTATTACAGTTTTTCCCTTGCCGGAGCTTCGCTGGTTGCGGTAACTTTAATCTGTTCCGCCCTCTTATGGGGCAGTCGTAATTGACTAAAACATTAGTAACACTTTAGCTCTTTGAAAAAAGGTGTGTTGTAAGGGCCAAGGGATTCCAGGGGCCGGGGGCCAGAGCGGAACGCTTGGAA
>JASEHN010000037.1 GCA_030018715.1 Thermodesulfobacteriota bacterium
GCCCCCAGTTTATGAATTATTCTCTACCTCCTTAATTTCAACCCATTCCGTCTCAGCGGGCAGATCCATCAAATAATCGCCAAAAAAATTAATTTTTTGGGCATCCGCCTTTCCACGCGTCCCGAGTTCCCCACACAGGGGCAAGAGAGGGAAATTTTCATAAGGAAATCTTTTGCAAATGACAAAATTATTATTGACAAAAAGAATTGATTTTTTTATAGTTAAATTAGCCTCATCTACCATGTGTAGAAAGAGATCTTTCGCCGTCCTTTGGGGCGGCGATTGCATTTTAGCTCACTCGCCCATCATATTTTTTATTTAAATTTCGCTTATTTGCATCCCCATCCACATAAAAGGCAGTCACCAGAAAAGCTATCGCTCCTTTTTTCTGTCCCCTTTTCTCTAAAACGATAATATAGTCCAAATTCTCCAACCAAAGATAAGTCCGTAATCGTCCAGTCCCTTCGAGATAATCCCAGACTTTAACCCACTCATCTTCTGAGTGAGAAATAGTCGGTCCACACCAGGGCAGCCTTTCTGCTCGCCGAAATTCTGGCACGCGCCCGCTTTTCCCAGTATCTATCGAAACTTTAAAGCACCGCGGACGTTTCGCGGTAAACCGTTCATTCCTCGCTACCCTCGGACCCCTCTTGGCCCATTCGGTACTTGATATCGTAATTGATGATGAAATCGAGTTCTTCGTCGGTGAAGCCATAGTGCCTCGCCAAAATGGAATCGATCTCGTCGATAACGGGCTTGAACTTCTGTACTTTGATTTCCGGTGATTTGTACCCATGTCTCTTCTCAAAAAAAGAGGTATTTTCGGAGTAGGCTTGTCTTAATTTTTCAACCAAATTGATGTCAATCGAGGTGCTAGCGGGTAATGTGACGCTTTCTAAAAACCCCTTGGTCATGTGGCGACAATCCGTCCAGACTGTCCAGAGCCAATACAAGAGATTGGAGTTTAGCAGCAAATAGATAAAAGGGCGATCGTCCGCATGTACTCCTAAGAGGAACCATTGGGCAGGGTCAACGCGCTTGCCATTTCGATAAGCATTCGGCTTTTCCCATAACGTCTTTGTCCAATATGATTCTCCGCTGTCGTGAAAATACAACGCCTCCAAGCGCGCACCTATCTGCTGATTAATACGCTTGATTGTATTTGCGAAGTTCTTCAGAATGCACATTTCGATGTTTGTTGCGACCTTAGGAATAAAAGCGGAAGTTGCGCGAGTATTTAAGACATCGGTGAATCGCAATCTCCTAAGGAGATAGTCGCGTTCCTTTACGGTCCACCTCAAATAATTTGTGGAAAAAATTTGACGGTGTTTTTCCTCGTTCATGTGACCAATAAAGATAGTATTACGTTGCATGATTTCTGCAAACAATGGCTGAGGCCTAATCGCAAAATTGCTTACCCATATCTTGCTGCAAAAGCTTAGTGCTCGTTTCCTAAGCGGTGACATTCGTTCAGAACAAGTGATGCTAATGGGAACAATCATCCCGATTTTGCCATTTTGTTTTAGTAATGCAAACGACCGATCCAGAACAAAAGCATATAAGTTACCGCAACTCTCAGTTTCATACATGCGTACAGTATAATCATGCATGATATTCCTATATTCTACATACGGTGGATTTCCGATGATGACATCAAAGCCGCCCGCTTTGAGAATGCCATAGAACTCGGCGAACCAGTGGAATGGCTGGTGGAATTTTCGCCAATTTTCATAGGTCCCCTTCTTCTTCATGTCCACGCCGTACTCACGGGCGAGGAAGTGGTCGAGCTCGTCGGTCAGCTTTTTAAGTCGCGTACGTAGGTTTTCCTTCGCCTCGACAAAGTCGCTAGGGCTCATGCCCTGCTCGGTCTGCATCTCGCGGAATTTGCGGAAGGCCCGATCGGCAACCTCGGCCTCCTCCTCGATGCGGCGAATGGCAGAAGCCGTTTCACCGAAAACAATACGTTGTTGTCCTGTGATATCACGTTCAGCTGCCTTTCGGATTTCTTCAAGTGAGACGAAACCTACCAGCGTGTTTCCGGCACGGATGTTGAAGTCGATGTCCGGCAGAGGCTCAATATCTTCGACACGTTCGATCTGCGCAACCAGCTTAAGGAAGAGGCGGAGTTTGCAGATTTCCACCGCCTCTTCCATGAGGTCCACTCCGTAGAGGCTGTTCACGATGATGGATTTGAAGATGAAGTAGCGGGGATTGGGATGGTCCTCCACGCGCTTCAACGTTTCCTTGAAGAGCTTGTAGTAGTTGGGATGGCTCTTTTTCGCGCTTTCGCCCCACTCCTCCAGGAAGAATCGCATCCGTTCCAGGCAGGCTTCATAAAGGGGCTCCAGGATGTTGAGCGCGGCAAAGAGAAATGCACCGGAGCCGCAGGTGGGGTCAAGAACCGTTACGCCTTCAATAGCTTTCCAGAAGGCCACGAGCAGTTCGGGCCCTTCACAATTCTCTATAACGTCCTGGGCGAACTGTCGGATGTCGAGGTTAAAAGTTATGAGATCGTTGATATCACGAACCTCGCCGGCGGTAAACTTCCGCTTTAGTTCCAGGCAGCGCTCCCGCCGTTGGGCATACTCGCGCCATGTTTCGGTGGGCAAGGTGAGGTTGACACCGTCCGGCCCGATAACATTGGCGCGACCGAGGTTGTAGTCTTTGTTGAACATTCGCGCCCTTGGGTCATGCATGCCCTTTTGAACGAATTCAGGCAAAATAGATTCCGGGATGATGTTGCCCTCCTGGGTGACAACGCCCCGGCGCACAGCTTCATAGATGTATCGGTCAGGATCCTCCTGGAGGAGCCGCCAGACAGGCCGGTCTCCCTCGAAGGCAACCCTGCATTTCTCCTTGGCCGCGTCGAAGAGGAACGGGATGACCGTGTTCTTGCTGATATATTCGGTGATGTCCTCCTTCGTATAGTATGCGCCCATCTGCTTCTGGTTGATGTATTTCTCGAAGATGTAGCCGAGGACATCGGGACGGATCTCGTTATCCTTGGACGTGGGCCGGTCGTCAAGGTGCCACTGATAAGCTTCGAAGAATTCGAAGAGTTTCTCAAAAGCCTTGTCGGGGATCGAAATGGTCTTGCCGTAAAGCTGCTCAACCTGATGCGGCATGAAGATACCGCCGTTCAGGTACGGTACCTCGCCGAGAAGCTTCTCTGCTTTGTCCGAACGCTCCTCCTTACGCTTGGCGAAGCCCTCGAAGAAGAGCGGGCAGAGGAAATCCCGGTAGTAGCGGTCTTTGCCGAGTTCGTTCCTGCACTGGGCGAGCTTGTTCTTGAGGTAGTCCGTGTCGTTATCCAAAAAGCCCTTTTTCTGGATGAAGTAGATGAACATCAAACGGTCGAGCATCACCGAGACGTACCAGCGTTCCATCTCTTCATCTGGGATGCCTTCGAGGAACTTGAGGAAAGCGGCATGTTCGGCTTTGAAGCGGTCGTAGAAGCGTTTGGTGATGCGCTCAACGTCGAAGGCTTTCCGGGCGCGGCCGGTCACGTCAGTAAGCGTTAGGCATTCTTCTTCCTCAAGACTTACCGCAAGGGCCTGTAGCTTTTGGATGAGCGAGTCGCCCGGCTGTCCGGAGAGGTAGGTATGCTCCCGGCAGGCAGCAGGCTTGCCTTGTTCGCGCCTGACCCACTGCCAGACCTGCATGGTTCGCTTCCCATCGATGAAGATAATCAGATGTTCGTGGGCTCTCTTGGTGACCTGGCGTTCAATCTTGCGTCGCATGGCGTAGTCAGGAATTCGCCCGTCTGCTGTGCGATCGCAGACAAACGCCGCCATGCCGCACTTTTCCGCCACCGCATAAAGCTTGAATGTCAGGCCATCAACAGAAAGTTCCAAGCGGGCAGTGTGGTGGTTCCAACCGAGTTCCTCGATAAAGAGGGTCTTGAAATCCGAGGTGGCAAGGAGCTTCCGTGTTCTGGTTAGATTGGGGGCCATCGGCTACTCCCCTCCCGGTGAGGCGGAAAACCCCATTGAGCAGATGATGCGCGGCTCCCGCGATACGATCTCCTCACTCTTAACCGTTAGGGCATCGGCGTCACGCAAGGCCAGAACTTTCTGAACGAAGGCCTCGTTCGAGGCATGTGAGCGGAGCAGGCGGTTGAGGGCATCCTTGGCCGCCTCCCGCAATGGGAAGCGGTAGATTTCCTCGACGGCACGGTGAAGTTCCGGTCTGTCGAAGAGTGTGTTCTTGACTTCCTCGGCATACTGTTTCAACCGTTCGTAGGTACGAAATCGTGCGCCTGAGGGGCGGCCAAGCTGTCCGCCGACGGATTTTTCTTCCTTCAGAACCTGTTCCACTCCCTGGCGCACGAGATCATGATGGTTCACCAGCCGAGGCAAGGGGGGTGTATCGGCTGAGCACCTCGCCGCATCCAGGATGACTTTCTGGGACTCGGTAACGACGCGGCCTTCCTTGTCCATCCAAACCAGGGCGTCGTTGTCCTCGGCGGTGCGCAAATACACGATCACCCCTTCCGGGGCGCTTGCATCGGGCTGATGGGGCTTAGTGGAATAAACGACTGGCGGCAGTTCGGAAATAATTTTCTCCAGCTTAGGATCCGCCGTTATGGCATTCTTCCATATTTGGTAAGCAAAGGAGGCCAAGTCCACCTCAGTATCGACATCACCATCAAGAATGCCTGCCTTCTCCGTGAAGAGGTCGCGCACCGCCTGGTCGTTGCGGTCGTCCTCAAAGAAGGCCTCGTCCGTGCCGACGACTTCGGCGTTTTCCTGAAGGCGCTGGCGCACGCGGGCGCGAAGGCGGATGATTCGCTCGACGCCGTCGGCGGGCAGGAAAGAGTAGGAGAGGATACTTTCGGCTTTCTGGCCGATGCGGTCCACCCGGCCGACGCGCTGGACAAGGCGAATGATGGCCCAAGGAAGATCGAAGTTGATGACGATCGCGCAGTCCTGAAGGTTCTGTCCCTCGCTAAGGACATCCGTGGCAATGAGGACGCGGAGCTCATCTTCCGGCTTGATACGGTCGCGTTTTTCGTTGCTCTCGGGGCTGAATCTCCAGGCGATGCCCGTCGGGTCGGAGGAATCGCCCGTCACTCCGGCGAGGTTATTGACGCCACGGGCCTTCAGTTGTTTCTCCAGGTAATGCACAGTATCGGCGAACTGGGAGAAGACGATGACTTTCTCGTCTGGATGTTTCTTGTGCAATAAGTCGGCAAGCGAGCCCAACTTGGCATCCCGGGCGGGGTCCCAATCTCCACACCTTTCAAGGACTTTGATCATTGATTCAGCATCGGTTTGGAGGTTTTCACCCAATACCTTGTCAAAAAGGTCCGGGCGAAGCCAGGCGAAACGATTTTTCCCATGAGTGGCATACTGGCGGTAGACCTCGGCAGCACGCCTTTTGAAGTCTTCCGGCTTGCGCAGAGCGGAAATATCCTCCGCACTGCAAACAGCTTCCTCATCGTCTTCAAACAAGCCCTCGAGGGCGTCGGCATCCCCGTCGCAGATGCGAGCGTCGAGCAGTCCCGTATCCTGCGTTCCTATGGGCAATGGCTTTCCATTCTCTATCGCATGGAGGTAGACGAAATTGCGTAGGATGTGACGCTCCACAGACAGGACAAAAGCCTGCCCACTCGATTCCAGCCGTTTGAAAAGATTCGTGCGGCAAAAGCCCATGAGGCGTTTGCCGGCGCGCGAAAGGTTTTGCAATGCCCTGCCCTCGTCTTGTGTTGGCGGCGAATCTGGCGATGGGGCGACATAGTTTCCCAATCCATACCGGGGCAGATGGAGGGCGTTGATCGTGCCCACCACATCGGGCGAGTAGAGCTGGGCGTACTGATCCTTGGGGCTTTTCTCGTTAATCGTGAACTTGGAAGTCTTAGGAACCCGTAGGGGGAAATAATAGGGCCGTCCATCTTCAAGGGTAAGGAACTTTCTGCCGTTGGCTGGGTTGGTCTGGGCATAGTTCTCCATAATAAAGCTGCGCGTACGCCGGACCAGATACAGGCGCATGAGTTCGCGCCAGTCATCGGCGTAGTCGCTCTTTTCAAATGCCGACAGGGACCGCGGCGAGCATTGGTGGCGGCGAATGAACTCCGTATCTCCGAGATCGTGCAGCAGCCTCTCCGGGCGGATAGGAAGTTCCTGGTCCTCCGGCAGGAAGAGCCGCAGTTGATTGGAGAGGTCGAGATAGGTCTTGTTGTAAGGAGTGGCGGACAGCAGAACGCACTTGCTGTCGTTCTTCTTGATGTAGTCGCGGATGACGCTATAGCGCCTTCCCTCGCGGTTACGGAGGTTGTGGCTTTCATCGATCACCACGAGACGGTATCGCCGCATATCGGGCAGTTCCCGGATAACGCGGCTTAGAGATATCACTTTCCCGCGGAGATGGTAGCGCTCCCGATAGTCGTTCCACATGGGAAGGAGGTTCTTGGGGCAGATGATGAGAGTTTCGAGGTCGTAATCGTCCTCGAAGATACGTGCCACCGCCGTGGCCATGAGCGTTTTGCCGAGGCCGACCACGTCCCCAATGAGCACTCCGCCTCGCTTGTTGAGGTGATGGGCCGCAATTTTCACGGCCGCTTCCTGGAAGCTAAAGAGCTTGTTCTGCAACTCGGGCGGCAGATGAAAGTCAGAGATGCCCTCGCGGGCTTCCCGCGAGAGGTGGTAGGCCATCTTAACGTAAATATAGTACGGTGGGATCAGTTCCTCTCTGGCCCAGCTTTCTTCGACCACCTTCACAAGATCGGCGGAGATGTCGAGGCACCAGCGGTCGCTCCATCGGGCTTCAAACCAGTTAGCCAGTTTCTGGCAGGCGTCGTGGTCGAGCACGTCTATGTTCAGCTCCCCTTGATGGGAAAGTCCAGCAAGCGTCAAGTTACTGCTGCCCAGGTAGCCAACGGTGGGATTGATAGGGTCGGGCCGGAAAAGCAGATAGAGCTTGGCATGTAGGGGATGGCGCAAGAATAGCTTGATGACCACCTTTTTTGATTTAATCTGAGCGGCCAGCCGGCGGAGGCCTGCTTCGTCCTCGTTGGTAGGCGCGCCTACTGTTAGTTGCTCTCTGAATTTTTCGACGAGTTCCTTCTTCAGCCGCAGGGCCATCGCCTGGTCAATTTGTCCGTTGTCCTTCATCAGCCCGAGAAGGGCGTGAATCTCTTCCTGAGGTATGCGCTGCATGCCGACAAGCAACCGGCAGCAGTGCCCTGCGCCGCCGGGCCATCGTTGGATATAGGAATTCAGCGCTTTCCAGCCGCGCAGGTTGAAGTAGCCCACGCAGAAGTCGGCGCGATCGGATAAGGAAAGGGTTTCCTGGAGAACCGGGAGGAGTTTATCCTCGATGTTGTCGAAAATACGGGGCATTTAGGCTACCCTCCCCTAAGGCCGATGGGTTGAAAACTTAGGAAATGTCAAACAAGGCAATCAAGGGATCAGCCTTTCTAATTTATCGTATTCAATCCTCTTAATGATGACCTCTGTGGACACATCAAAAATGGGAGCCAGCTCCTGGGCGATTTTTTCTTTAGCATAATCCAGATATTGATCCCTGTCTATGTTTTGAGATTTGGAAATCTTTATGAGGTTCTTGATATCCGGCAAGTTTTTCTCCATCATCCTCTTCAACTCGGGAGGGGGGACCAAAATCAATCCTCCGAAAGCATACCCTTGGAATTCAAGAGCGCTATAATCTTGAGGATCTACGAGGTCTACGAAGGTCTTCCATGATTTGACCGAAGATATGTGGATTTCCTTAAAGATTTTTTTATGGAGAACTCTGTGCCCTATTTCGTGGGCAAGGGTAAAACGATACCGGGCGGGCCTTTCGGAAAGAATAAATTGATCCACGTAGATGATTTTTAGATCGCTCGAGATGAAACCTTCTATTTCAAAATCCTTTTGCAGATTGGGTATCGGGACGATATCAACCCCAAGCTTAAATTCAACGATCTCTTCAATTGGAACTGGCAGCTGTTTTGAAGGGTGATACGTTAAGAGAAATTCCTCCGCCCTCTGGCTGATCTGCTGGTAGGGAAGATATTGGATATCGAGTTTACCCATTACGATTTCCGAATGGCCTCAGCAAGTTTATTAAGTTTTTCTTTTGAAACTTTTTGACCTCGAATCGTTCGAAAAACAAGGGGAAGCTTCTTGACGAGTTCGTCATCTTCCATGAGATCGTCCGGAATTTTTCCCGTGTGGGCAGCGGCGAGATCAAAATATTCATACCAATCGTCGCTTCCCTTCTTAATCTCCAGGTAAGAGACGTACTGTTCAAGTTTTTCCCGGGATTGGGGGGGGGAAATCAATCCCCTCTCCATCTTACTGATGTTTCCGGGATCGAGGTTGTTTTCAATGCAGAACCGGCGAAGCGAAAGCCCCTTTTTCCCCCTCATTTTTTTAAAAAACTGCCCAAAGGTCATCTTGTGAGCCATAAAATCACCCCCTCTTTAGACATGTTGTATAAATAATACAACAGGCAGAAAATTTTCTCAAGGACTATTTGGGGCATAAAGGGAGAGGATTATCTTGTGCCCTTCTGGAATATGCCATTTAATTCTCCCCCAGCTTTCTTCCGCCAGGGTGATAGAGGACTCCGCAGGATTAATTCGTTTTAGACCGGCCTTTCTTTCTTAAGGGCGTGAATCCCGCCTGGGAACCGGCGGCAGCGCCATGTGCTTCCGGACCATCGCTCGATGTAGGAAGCAAGGGCTTTTCAACCACGAAGGTTGAGGTACCCCACGCAAAAAGCGGCCCGGTCGGACAACGCGATCGTTTCTTGGAGCATCGGGAGGAGTTTATCCTCAATATTATCGAAAATACGCGGCATATATTTTTTGCCTCGTTTATTTATGAGGAAGGAAGGAATACCAAAAAGAATGGCTTATTTTAACGAAAACAATAAAATAGTCAATTATGAAAAAATTTGAAGGGTTAAGCCCAAAAACATTTTTTATCCAGAGAGATTACGGGCTGGAGAGGAAAGCTTATCTTCACGGCGCGAGGACTATTGAGCACGTTGGCAGCCATGATCGCACCATGCTCGGTGAAAGCCATAGGTAGCTTTCGGCGGCCTCCATGGGTCAAACCGGTCGCAAATTGCGACCGGGTTAGTCCGGAACTTGAAGTCGCAATTTGCGACTTCAAGTTTTTAACCTCTTGATTTATAAGAATAAATGCAAAATCAGGCGGGAACCGTTCGGTGTTGCGTCGGATCTGTTCGTTAAGTCTCTTGGTGGATACTGCATAAATCCGCGCGAGGTCCGCATCCAAGATCACCTTCTGGCCGCGAACGGTCAGGACCATGTTTTCTATGCGCTGTGCGTCATATCGTTCCGGTTTCTTGTTCAAAAGTTTACTTCTTCTATTGTGTTGTTCCTGCCAAGGCGATTTCATTCATCATACCGTGCAGGTTGAAGTAACCCACACAGAAGTCGGCGCGATCGGATAAGGAAAGGGTTGCCTGGAGAATCGGAAGGAATTGCGAACCCATAATATATCATTTACGAATTAAAAACAAAGTATCACTTTAGCCCTTTGAAAAAAGGCTACGTTTTGTCATTCCTTCTATGTTGAAAACGGGAATCCAGAACCCATTAGAGAAAATCCTGTCCGCCCGAGGCGGACTGCTTTCGCGGGAATGACGAAAATGGGACAAAAGGGACTTTTTACGAGACCATCTTGTTTGGAACAGTGGGATTTTGAACCTTTGTATTTATTTAGGATTTCGTGCATCGAATTTAGGATTTTCCTCAAACCCTTTGTTTGAAGAACTTTCTTGCTAATTTGCGCTTAACCCCATTCGTAAGCGCCTAAAAAGAAAATTTATAGGTGGCCATGAATCCCCCGGAAGGCAGGGGGGCAACGAGCAGTTTATTTTCTTCGGCCCTTAACCAATCAGGGGCCCAAGATTGCGTCTTAAGATATCGATATCCCTGGTAAAGAGCAATCGCAGTCATGGATATCGCATATACGTCAGCCGTTGTTTTATTGGAGTAATGCTCGATACCCGTGATATCTCCCTGATACCGATTTCCGTTTTTTTGGTTGGAAACGTGGAAAATCCAGTAGTCCAGAGAATATAAAAGGGGATTTATGATATTCCAAGCCATCAAGCCACGCACGTAAGCGTCATTTTTGTCTACTTTTTTCGTTTGGAGAATGACCTCTGCGGCAGCAGCCTGGGATATCAAACCGGACGAATATAGGGCCACCCCTTTGGCATCACTTCCGGCATTTTCAGTAAATCCGATGGGCTGATTATAGGTTCCCACCTTCCAGCTCATGTGAATATCCGTCACTCCGGCAACAAGGGCATGAGCCCCTTCATGAATCAACATGGATGTGGCCAAACCGGCGGAAAACTTAAGGACGGAAACATAAGTCAGAGATTGTTCTTCGCACCTGGCCAAGGGCGGCTTCCCGAAAAAGGCCAGGAACAAGGCGACACTCAATAGATACGCCGTTTTCTTCACAATTGTTGTAGTTGCAAAAGGCCTAAGACCTGTCTTGAGCAAAGATATCTCGATCACGCAAGTTCTTTTCAGTTTATTCAAAGTTTCACCCACGGTTGACATAAGGGTCATAAGGAGCAAAGAACAAGCCATATCTCTGAAATTTTTAAGTAATGAATTATGATGGCCTCGTAAAAAGTCATCACTCCGGTGAAAACCGGAGTCCAGAGGTTTGATAACTCCTTGCAATAACTGGATTCCGGCTTTCGCCGGAATGACGGGGAAGAGGGCTTTCGGACTTTTTACAACTCCATCAATAATGATGATCTTTTAAAAAAGTCGTTTCCAATTCCCGCAGGAAAAGTGGAAGAGAAATTCACTTTTTTCCTCATTCTTTTCACTCTGGGTAAATTCCTTCCTTTTTGATCCGGAAGACCTTTCAGATGAGTGGAAGGTGTCAAGGGGTTCGGCGATTCCGGTTCGGAGTCCTGGCTAAAATCTCCGAAGATTTGGGTCACAAGCCTGCCGCCGTCATTCTTCCGCGCGAAGTCCTGCACTGCATGGTGTACAGGGCGAAGCGCCCCTGGGCCCTAACTAAAAACTGGGGAGGGTGGCAAGATTACTCTACAGTTGACAAGCCAAGGTTCATGGGAGAATATAAAGCAAAAAGGGATTTTGGCGAGGGGGAAATTTGCTAAAAAAGCACGATAAATTTGCCATGGCGGAGGCGGTTCGGGCCGCCTACCAGGCCGGAGAAAATGATGATGAAACCCTGGAACCGAGGGTTCTGGTGGGCCGGGATGGCAAACCCATCGGCCGGTTCCGGGACGGGGATTATGTCATCTTCTACAACCTCCGGGGGGAGCGGGAAGTGGAACTTTGCCAGAGCCTCTTGGATAAGGACTTCACCCATTTTCCGGTGGAAAGAAATCTGCGCCTGAATATGGTAACCATGATTCCTTACCATAAGAGTCTTAATGTAAAGATCGCTTTCTCCCCCGAAGAAGAAATTCACGATACTTTGAGCGAAACCATGAGCCAGCACGGATTGCGCCAGGTCAAAATTTGCGAATCGGAAAAAGCCATCCACGTAAGCTATTTTCTCAACGGCAAAATCCGCGAGCCCTTCCCCGGCGAAGCAAGAATCGTTGTGCCTACCCCCAGGGATGTTCCTTATCTGGACCAGAAGCCCGAATTGAATGCGGCCGGGGTGGCCGAGGCAGTCATCCAGAAATTAGAAGATCGGGAAGTCGATTTTTTATTCGCCAATTTTGCCAATATTGATGTGGTCGGACATTTCGAGAATGAAGGTGCCATTAAAAAGGCCGTGGAAGCCGTGGATACCAACATGGACCGCTGCCTTGAGGCTGCCCGCAAAGCCGGAGTGATCGCCATTATTACCGCCGACCATGGAACAGTGGAAAAGTGGTATTATCCAGACGGAACAATCGATACTGGCCATACCAACAGCCCTGTTCCCTTCATCCTTGTCGATCCGGATGCGGATGAACGCTTTTCCTGGAAGATCAGAGAGGATGGAGAGCTATCAGATTTGGCTCCGACTATCCTGCAAATCCTTGGTTTGCCCCAACCTGCGGCCATGACCGGACGGAGCCTTCTGAGACACCGGCCACTGGGAAAGAAAAACAGGGTTCTCGTCCTCCTTCTCGATGGCTGGGGATTTAGTCCGGATAAGCATGGGAATTTGATCGCCAGCGCCTATACGCCTGTGATGAATGATCTGCAGGCGAGATATCCTTTTACCACTCTAAAGGCTTCCGGAGAAGCGGTGGGCCTTCCGGAAGGAACCGTGGGCAATTCGGAAGCCGGACACCTGCACATCGGAGCCGGGCGGAAAATCTATTCCGACCGCCTGCGCATTGACCGCGGGATTGCCGACGGCTCTTTTTTTGAAAATGAGGCCTTTCTCTGGGCCATGAGGGGGGCCAAAGCAGAGGGGAAGAACCTCCATCTCTTAGGGATAGTTTCTTTTTTCAGCTCCCATGGATCTGTAACCCACCTGCTGGCCTTATTAAAATTGGCCAAACAGGAAGGGCTGGAAAGACTCTTTCTGCATGCCATGCTGGGCCGGAGAGGAGAGCGCAAGGAGAGCGGCGCCCGTTATCTGGAGATGATCGAAAAGGAGATGGAGGCCTCTCATTTAGGCAAAGTGGTCTCAGTCATTGGCCGCTACTGGTCCTTAGACCGGGAAGAAAACTGGGACCGCATCGAAAAGACCTACCGCATGCTGGTTTACGGGGAAGGAAAACCAGTTTTCTTATAAACGAAGAGGAGTGAGAAGTTTGAATGAGGTGAATAAAAGTAAAGGAATTAAATACTGGCCTAAATCAGAACGCCCCCGGGAAATTTTAATAGAAAAAGGCCCCGAATTTGTTTCTGATGCAGGGCTGCTGGCCATCCTTCTACGAAGTGGGTTAAAGGGAAAAGATGCAGTCACTTTGGGGCGAGAACTTCTTGATCAATTTGGTGGCCTAAAAGGAATTCTGAGTGCGAGTAAGAAAGACCTGGAAAAAGTTAAGGGGTTAGGGATAGCCAAGATCGCCCAATTGCTTGCTGCCATAGAAATCGCCAAACGTCAGTTGAAAGAAGAAATTGTTGGAAGCAAAGTGATCAAAGGGCCAGAAGATGTGGTGGAATATATTTCTCTATCAATGGCCAATCTTAAAGAGGAAGTTTTTAAAGTTTTTTATCTGAATAGCGCAAATATTATTCTGGCCGTGGAAGATTTATTCAAGGGGACTGTCAATCAATCTGCAGTCTATCCGAGAGAGGTAATTAAGAGAGCCTTGGAGTTGAATGCCTCCGCACTCATTTTTGTTCATAATCATCCCTCAGGCGATTTAAAACCGAGCCAACAAGATCTTTCATTGAACCAGAAATTAATCCAAGCTTGCCATACAGTAGACATCACTCCTTTAGACCACCTTATAATCGGCCCTGGTGGGCACATTTCTTTCAAAGAAAAAGATTTAATAAAAATGTGAATTTATAGTTTATCAATCATAAAAATGATGATAAACTATAAATTAAAGTTTTATTGACAAATTTAATAGTTAATTCTATTATATTTGATGATCTCGTAAAAAGTCAGAATTCCCTTCATTATGTCATTCCGGCGAAA
>JASEHN010000594.1 GCA_030018715.1 Thermodesulfobacteriota bacterium
GCCTACTGGCAGGCCGCTCGGGCCAGAGTTCAGGAGCCCAAAGCCACGATGAACAACGCCCAGAAGGAATTTGCCCGGATGCAGGAGCTTTTCCTTCATAAATATATAGCGGAAAATGCCCGCGATGCCGCGGAAACAGCCTGGCAGGTGGCCGAGACCAAGCACCAAGCCGCCCTGGAAAATGAAAAGGAAGCCCTTTCCCATCTGGCATTGGCTGAAGCCAACCAGCGGTCGGTTACCTTGAAACAATCGCAGATCCGCATCTCCGAACAGATTCTTAGCCGGGCGCAACTCAACCTGGCCCTGGCTGAAGAAGAAAAAAAGCAGATCGCCCTGCAAGAAAAGAATATCGAGCTTTTGCGGGCTAAAGTTAAGGAGGCGGAAGCGGCTCTTAAGTTGGCCGAGATCCGCCTTCAGGAGACGACCCTAACCAGTCCTATCTCCGGCGTGATCTCCAAGCGGCTGGCAGATCAAGGGCAAGTAGTCCAGCCAGGCCAACCGCTTTTGGTGGTCAATGACCCTTATGATAAATGGGTAGTGGCCAACGTGGAAGAAACCAAAGTCCGCAGGGTGCGCAAAGGAGCAAAAGTTAAAATAGAGGTTGATGCCTTCCCGGATCAGCCCTTTGATGGGCGGGTGGAATTCATCGGAGCGGCTGCCCTTTCGGAATTTGCCCTGCTTCCGGCTGAGAATCCATCTGGAAATTTCATCAAGATCACCCATCGCCTGCCGGTCAGGATTTTTGTTCATGACCCTCAGAATCTGCTCAAACCGGGGATGATGGTGGTGGTGGCCATAGAAGCCAAATAGAAAAGTTCCGGGTTGCGAGTTACGTGTTTCGGATTAAGGATTTTTAACTTGAAACTTGAAACTTAATTTAACGAGGACCAATTTGAACAGTTTCTCTCCCCAAGGCGAAAATCATAAATGGGGTGTCCTCGGCGTCGTTATCCTGGGCAGCTTCATGCCCATCCTGGATAACAGCATCGTTAACGTTGCTCTGCCCAAGATCATGGCCAATTTCGGGGCTACGGTCGATCAGATTGAATGGGTGGTCACCGGCTACATGATCGCCTTCGCGATCATCATGCCGGTCACCAGCTGGCTGCAAGAAGGCTTCGGTTTGAAAAAAGTTTTTATAGCCAGCCTCGCTCTTTTTTGCCTCGGGTCTGCTCTCTGTGGCATGGCTTGGGACAAAGATTCCCTTATTGCTTTCCGGATTATCCAGGCCCTGGGAGGAGGGGCCCTGATGCCTTCTGGTTTGACATTAGTCTCGGAGGTTTTTCATCCCCAAGAGCGAGGAATGGCCATGGGCCTCTGGTCTATTGGTGCTATGGTGGCCCCGACAGTTGGACCATTCCTGGGCGGCTATCTGACAGACGAAGTCAACTGGCGGGCTATTTTTTACATCAACTTGCCTGTGGGTGCCATTACCGTTTTGGCCGCCGTTTGGATCCTCCCGGCCATTAGGGCATTGGGTCCGTCCCGGAAGTTTGACCTTATCGGTTTTATCAGTCTCTCTTCCTTTCTGGCCGCTCTTTTGATCGCCCTGGCCCAGGGCCAGCGCGAGGGGTGGGATTCTGATTACATCCTTTCCTTTTTCGGGTGCAGTCTTTTGGGACTGACGGTTTTCATCTTTTCCAATTTCAGGGAAAAAGAGCCGATCATTGACTTGCGGATTTTTCTTAATCATAATTTTCTTATGGCCAGTATCGTCAACTTCGTCCGGGCCACAGCCATTTTTGGCAGCCTGTTTCTTCTTCCTCTTTTTCTGCAAAACCTATTGAATTACAGCGCTTTTGGCACAGGCGTGATCCTGGCCCCCACGGCTATAAGCGTGGCCATTGTGGCCCCTCTTTCTGGATTCATATCCGACCGGATCGGCCCCAGACTCCCTTTATTTTTCGGCACAATTCTCGTGGCCTATTCCCTTTTTCTTTTTAAAGACCTCTCCCTCAACTCGGACTATTGGTTTCTGTTGTGGCCGCAGGTGATCCGTGGAGCCGGATTGGGGCTGATCAACGCCCCGCTGATGAGCGCGGCCATCAACGCGGTCCGGCGGGAACAAACCGGTATGGCCTCGGGTCTTATCACCATCATTATGCAGGTTGGCGGGGCCTTCGGAGTTGCTTTGTTGGGAACAACCCTGCAGCGGCGGGAGTTTTTCCACTATGCCCATTATCTGCAGAGTATCAACGATGCCTTCTCCCCCGCCTATCTTAGGGCGCAATCCGCCATTGAAGCCCTTCTTTTCAAGGCTGGTTATGGGCCGGCCGAAGTGATAACCAAAGGGAAAACTTTACTGGCTCTCTGGATTCACCGGCAGGCAACTGTGGGGGCCTTCGAAGATGCCTTTATTTTTGCTGCGCTCCTTACCACCATCGGTATCCTTCCGGCCTTGCTGATCCGAAACAGGCCGGCTCCGCAAAATATGAAACCGGCAGGAATAACAGAATAAAGTCCATTGGAAAAAATTTTAAATTAGCCACAGAGGGCACAGAGATCACAGAGTTTTTAAAACCATAATTAAGAAAAAGGAAAGGAAAAGTGTCAAAAATGATCCGTCTAAGGCGGACTAAAGCTGAAAAAAGGA
>JASEHN010000595.1 GCA_030018715.1 Thermodesulfobacteriota bacterium
CTGGTCCGGCGCCGGGCAAAGATCCTTGGTTATTTCGCTTAAGGTAAGGGCCCGGGGACTGCGGCTTTTGAATAACTCCAATATTTCCGGAAATGAAAATGAAGGGTTGGTTTTTTTATGGAATTTTTTAGACAAGGGTTTCCTTTCTTCAGAAATCGTAGCCGGCTTTTTTGTAGTCTTCCATGGCCCGCTCTTTCAGGTGAGCTTTTTCGGGTTTTTCGCTCTCCTTGTCAGCCAGTTCAGCGGCGTGGCTGTACATGCCCTGCCGCTCATATTCGGCCACTTTCTGTTCTGCCTCATCACTGCCTCGGGCCGAACCCGGCAGAATCACCCGGGGCCGGGAGATTTTTCGCCTTATCCCCTGGCCGCATTCGGGACAGGAGTTTAAGGGGGGGTCAGAAAGGCGTTGGATGACTTCAAAAGTTAAAGCACATTTTTTACATCCCCTGCCCGGAGAAGCGGCTTCGTATTCGTAGATGGGCATGGTTTAGAATCACCCTTTCCCCAAAATGATTTTTCAGTTGCCTATCGGGATAGAACCTGGGCTCCCACGGGAAAATGACCGGCTGTTTCAGGTTGATCGGTAAAGCTGGCCTGGTAGAGGGAAAGCTTCTCCTCTATTTTCTTAAGCAACAGAGGAAAGGTTCTCGGGTCCAAAGCCGAAATGCCGACTGCTCCGAAAGTCCGGCTCAGGCTCTCGGTTGTTTCCGGGTCTACCTTGTCCGTCTTGTTAAAAACCCTTAGCAAGGGGATGCGGTTCAGCTCCAGTTCTTCGAGGATTTTTTCCACGGCCTCCATCTGTTCTTCAAACCGCGGGTGGCTTAAGTCGATCACGTGCAGAAGCAGGTCGGCTTCCTTAGATTCCTCCAGAGTTGCCCGAAAGGCGTCCAGCAGGTCTTTGGGCAAATTGCGCAGAAAACCCACCGTATCCGTGATGATAATCTCCCGTTCGTGGGGAAAACGAAGCCGCCGGCTGGTGGGATCCAAGGTGGCAAAAAGCTTGTTCTCCACGTGCACCCGGCTTTTGGTCAGCGCGTTCAGCAGGGTGGATTTTCCGGCGTTGGTGTACCCGATGATGGAGATCACCGGCAGGCGGTTCTTCTGCCTGAGCCCCCGCCGCAGCCCCCGATTGCGATTCACCGTCTCGAGATCTCGATTAAGCTGGTGGATGCGGTCGCGCGCTTTCCGCCGGTCGATTTCCAGTTTGGTCTCGCCCGGCCCGCGCCCCCCGATTCCGCCGGTCAAGCGGGAGAGGCCGCTGTCTTTTGTGGTCAGGCGGGGCAGCAGATATTTCATCTGGGCCAGCTCCACCTTAAGCTTCCCTTCCCGGGTATGGGCGCGCTGGGCGAATATGTCCAGGATCAACTGGGTGCGGTCGATGACCCTGATGTCAGTGAGATCGGCTATGGAGCGCATCTGGCTGGGGTTCAGCTCCTGGTCGAAAATCAGCAGGTCTGCCCCGCGTTGAAAAGCCCGGATGGAAAGGTCCATCAGTTTTTCCCGGCCCATGAGATAACGGGGATGGAACTGATGGCGCCGCTGGCCGATCTTATCCAGGACTACCACCCCGGCTGAATCCGCCAGGTCAGAAAGTTCATTCAGGGAATCCTCGATGAAAGACCTGGGAGCCGAAGAGGCATGGATTAGAATGGCCCGGTCGCGTTGATCCCCGGCTGTGCGCCCTTTCTGAGTTCTGGCAAATTCATCCTCCAGGGCCTGAACCAGATGCAGACAGTTCACATCCAGACTGGCAAGGGGAATCGGTTCTAAGCAGCGCCAATTCTCCCCTTTTTCGTTGTAGGGAATCAGGTTGGCCAGGGAAATTTTTCCGGGGAAGCCGTGGTCCAGAACCTCGATCGCGGCCATCAAATCCAGCCGCAGAAGGGCCAGGTCGGTGAGATCATCATGAGTCAGAGGTTCTCCCCTGAGATGGGTATGCACACAGCGCAGCCCCCGGAGGCGGGGCCCGCTGCCCATGCGGTAATCGGAAAGATCAGGAATCCATATTCCGAAAGGACCGCCGACAATGACATATTTGACGTTGCCTCCGCGGTCCACTAAGACGGCCATTTGGCGCTTAAGGTCCCAGGATAGCTCGGAAAGGGTTCGGGCAAGCTCAGGAGTAATCACCCGCTGGGGGGGGATTCGCCGGTGGTAGAGAGACAATATTTTCTTGCTCTGGGAAGGTTTCAGTCCTAAGACATTCCCAAAAATCTTTTGGATCTTAGATGACCTCCTTCATGGTGATTTTTTCCTGAAAAGGGCTTCCAGTTTAGCCCGGGCTTCTTCCTGTTGATGAATCTTCCCGCTTGCGGCCCCGGATTTCTGAAAGGTGAAAAACTCGCAGAAGTTATTCTTCCCCCGGTCGTTCACCCATTCCGTCGAGGATTCCCGGCATTTGTTCTGGGCATATTCATCGTACAGGATACAATTCAAGCAGCAATGAAGATCGCTCCGGCAATGAGGGCAAAGTTCCTGCCGGCCAACCTTTCCCTCCCCCTCGATTTCTTTTCCACACGAATGACAAAACATCATATTTTGTAACACTTTAGCTCTTTGAAAAAAGGTGTGTTGTAAAGGCCAAGGGATTCC
>JASEHN010000596.1 GCA_030018715.1 Thermodesulfobacteriota bacterium
GGCCTTGAATGATGCGGCTTTGCCCGTCTCTTCTCAGTCTGCTACGTCGGTAGGAGTGGTGATAGGCACCGGGTACGGAAGCACAAGCCAGACCGATGATTTTTTCATAGGAATGCTCAGGGAAGGACCGGAAGGGGCCAACCCCAGTCTTTTTCCGGACACCGTGCCCAATGCCCCAGCCAGCCAGGTTTCCATCTACCACAGCCTCAAAGGACCCAACACCACCTTCAGTCATAACGAAGTCTCAGGCGAGCAGGCCCTGGCTTATGCCTGCCGCTTGCTGCAGGAAGACCGCGCGGAGGTTTTACTGGTAGGGAGCGCGGATGAACTCAGCGCCGTTCTTTTTCATAGTTACGCTGCCTTGCGGGCCCTGTCTCCTCAAGGACCAGCGGAAGAAGGCATGCGCCCCTTTGACCGCCGGAGGAACGGCCGGGTTCTGGGCGAAGGAGCGGGAATCCTTGTTCTGGAGAAAAAGACCCGGGCCCGGGAGCGGGGCGTGAGAATCTATGGCTCTCTCGTCGCTTATGCATCCACTGGCGGCCCTGGGCCAATTAATCATTATGAAGCAGGGGCTGAGCAGATGAGCCGGGCTATGGCAAATGTCCTGCGAACGGCTGGCGTTTCTCCTTCCCAGGTGGATTACATTAGCGCTGCGGCGAATTCCACCAGAGAGCTTGACCGGGCAGAAGCCCTGGCCGTAGGGAAAATTTTCGAGAAGACTTCGCGGGCCATTCCCGTAAGCTCGCTTAAAGGTCACATTGGCGATTTCTGCGGCGCGGCAGCTTTGCGGGCGGCGGCCATCCTTCTGGCCATGCGGGATGGCCAAATTCCTCCAACCCTCGGATTGAAAACCCCGGAGTTCGACTTGGACCATATCATGGATAAGCCGCGGGAAACTCATATTCAATACGCCCTCCTTAATGGATTTTCTTTCGGGGGGAGCAATGTTTGTTTGTTATTCAAGAACGAAAATTAATAATAATTGGACGCAGATGAACGCAGATCGGCGCAGATTTTAGGAAAAATAATAAATAAAAAAAGCGGGTTATTAAATTTTACTTTTGAATTTTCTTGGACTTAAAAATGGATTTACGGAATATAATTTTTATCTGCGTTTATCTGCGAAGATCCGCGTCCTAATGAAAAATGAAAATTAAAATTATCTGCCCCAGATGGCCAGAGGGAAGCATCTGGCGCCACTTTATCTTCCGGTTCCCCTACCTGAGCCTAACCACCCTGGCAGCCCTTACCCCCGAAGACGTGGAAGTAACGATTGAAGATGAAAATGTCCAGGAAATCAATTATCAGGATCAGCCGGACCTGGTGGCCGTGTCCATCATCACTCCGCTGGCCAAACGCGGGTACGCCATTGCCGACCAATTTCGAAAGTTATCCATCCCGGTAGTAATGGGGGGGGTTCACGCCACCTGGATGGCCGAAGAAGCGGGGCAGCATGCTGACGCAGTGGTCCTGGGGGAAGCAGAGAAGGTCTGGCATCGGGTGATTGCAGATTTCCGAAGAGGATCCTACCAGAGGGTTTACAGCGAGGAAAGTCGTTCAGACCTGCAAAACCTTCCCATTCCCCGCCGCGATCTTTTAAAAAAGAGAGTCTATTTCTTCACCAATACCATGCAAATCAGCCGCGGATGTCCCTTCCAGTGCGACTTCTGTTCCGTTACAGCCTTCTTTGGACACACCTGCCGGCTGCGTCCCCTAAAAGAAGTGCGCAAAGAAGTGGAACTGCTGCTTAAGGAAAAAAATTTCATTTTTTTCGTGGACGATAATATCATCGCTAATCCGGCCTATGCCCGCGACCTTTTTTCCCTCTTGAAAGAATATCGGATTAAATGGCTCAGCCATGCTTCGGTCAACATCGCCGAGAACGATGACCTCCTGAAAAAAGCAGGGGAGAGCGGCTGTTACGGGCTTTTTATCGGGTTTGAATCCCTTTCCCAGAAAACATTGCAGGACCACCATAAAACCGCGAACCGGGTTGACAGTACAGGGAACTCGTAAAAAAAATTCATGATCAGGGGATTGGCATTGAAGGATCCTTTATCTTCGGTTCAGATGAAGACGACCCTTCTGTTTTTCAGCAGGTAGTGGATTTTTGCGAAGAAACCAAGATCGATGCCGCTGTCTTCGCCATCTTGACTCCCTACCCAGGGACGCGCATTTACGAACAATATACCCGGGAAGAAAGGATTATCTCCCGCAACTGGGACCTTTACGATATGAACCACGTGGTCTTTCGGCCCAAACGCATGACAATTGAGCAGCTCCAGGAAGGTCATGACTGGGCTAATCAACGCTTCTATTCTTATCCTTCCATGCTCAAACGCTTCTGGCCCCTCCGCCGCAGCCACCAGGTTTTTCTCCCCAGCAATTGGGGAATGCGCCGGGCATGGAATTTTTTGGCTAAATCCACTCTGCGAGGCTAATAAATGGATTCCTTGATATTGGATAACATCCAGTTCCAGATTGACACCCAGCAACTATATAAAAATTTAAGAATAAAAGAGGGGAGCGAACTTATTGCCAGGCTGAATTCTCTGGTTGATAAAGCTCAGGCTATAGGTAAGCCGAA
>JASEHN010000597.1 GCA_030018715.1 Thermodesulfobacteriota bacterium
CGCTCATCGCCCTCTTCGGGCCGACCGCACCCTGGAGGACCGGGCCTTATGGAAACGGCCATGTGGTTCTGCGTAAATCCTTAACCTGCAGCCCCTGTTTTAAAAAGAAATGCACCACGATGGAGTGTATGAACTCCCTGTCGGTGGAAGAAGTGCTGGAAATTGTAGAAGAAAAAATTTTCACTAAAAAATGAATTCAGAAGTCAAAATTCAGAATCCAGCAGGCTGCTGAAAAAGTCCTTTTCGGCCTTAGGTCGTCATTCCTGCGGAAGCAGGAATCCAGTTTTTTCAAGGTATTCTGTCCGCCTGAGGCGGACCGCTTGCGCGGGAGTGACAAGGTGGCGGGTTTTTCCGCAACCTGTTAGAATCCAGAATAACAAAGGAATTTTTATTCTGACTCCTGACTTCTGAATTCTGGATGCTGATTTTAGGAGGATTTTATGGCTTTGAGCAAAGATCTACTGGACATTTTAGCTTGTCCCAAATGCGTTCGTGATCCCGGATGTACCGGAGAACTGGAATACCGGGAAGCGGATAATCAACTTGTATGCCATCACTGCCGACTGATCTACCGTATCGAAGATGATATTCCCATCATGTTGATCGATGAAGCGATCTCCCTCACTCAGGATAATAGGTGAATAACCCAAAGGAGGACGGAGGTTGTAATGTTACCTTTTAGAACCAAGGCATTATGCAGCTTCATAATGTAAAAAAAATCCTTATTATTCAATTGGGGGATATTGGGGATGTGGTCTGGACAACCCCTACGTTATGGGCTGTTAAGGACGCCTATCCGGATGCCCAGGTATCGATTCTGGTTAAGGAAGGATACGGCGCCTTATTAGAAGAAGATCCTTCCCTGGATAAAGTGTTTGAAGTTAGGGGCTATAAGGGAGGTCTCCTTAGCAATGGACGAGAACAGATCAGATTCCTAAGGGCCTTGAGGCGGGAAGGCTTTTCTCTGGCTATTGATCTACGGGCCGGAGACCGGGGCGCCATCATCGCCTATCTTACAGGAGCGCCCATGAGGGTTTCCTTGCTTTACCGTGGAGATGTTCCCTTCTGGCGAAATCCATTATTTACTCATTTAATCGATCCTCCGCCGCAGGATAAAAGAATCCGGGGGGCTGCGGAACAATCATTGCGCATTGTGCGAGGATTGGGGATCGAATCGCGCGAGACCACTCCTCGACTATGGGTTTCGAAGGAAGCAAACATTCGGGTGCGGGAGCTTCTCCAACATGAGAAAATTACTGATCTTAAAAAATGGATAACCTTGAACCCATTTTCGCGATGGGGCTATAAGGAATGGGGTCTTGATAAATGGAAGGAGATCATCGACTGGTTGTGGAGTAAATATCAGATTGCCACCGTGATCATCGGCGCTCCAGAAGAAAGGGAAAGAGCAGTTGCTCTGGCGAAACAGGGCAGCGGGTTAGTTTTTAACCTAACGGGCAAGACAACCTTGAGTGATTTAATGGGCGTTCTCAATTTGAGTTTTTTACATATCGGTGTGGATAGCGCTGCGCCCCATATCGCGGCTGCCGTGGGTACTCCCACAATAACCCTTTATGGGCCTTCAGATTGGTATGATTGGGCTCCGGTGGGCGATAATCACAAAATTGTTCTGCCCGATGGAGAGTGTGTACCCTGTCATAAGAAAGGGTGTGAGGATAAAGGATGGAGCCGCTGCCTTGATGAATTGGCTGTCGAGCAAGTTGAAATGGTCATAGGGGAAACAATTGATGGTTGGAAATTGAAAAGCGGAATCCAATAACCATGACGCTCGTTCGGATAATAAAAAATTGGGATTGGCCCGACCTGATGCGGCAGACACCTGATCGGCGAGGAATTTGGGATGGAATTCAATTCACGATGGATCCGGTTACCGAATGTGATTTTATTGTTATGCTCAATAACAACATGAAAACGGAAAGCAGATTCAAATGTCCTAAAAAGAATGTTTGGGCTCTTATGCAGGAGCCATACGTCAAGGGCTTTACCGATTGGATGGTGGAGGGGCATGAATATTTTGAGAGGGTATTCACTCATCATCCGCCGTCTGAGGGTTCGAAATACATGGTTTCCCATCCGGCTCTTCCGTGGCATATTAACCGTTCGTTTGATCAACTGGGTACAATGGCTATTCCGGCCAAGCCGAAGGCAGTGTCCTGGATTGTCGGTAATGCCAAAGACCTGCCCGGGCATTTGCAAAGGTTATCTTTTTTGAAATTCCTTCAGAAAAACATATCCCAGGATATTGATCTTTACGGGAGGGCAGGGAAATATATTGAAGACAAATGGGATGGCTTGGCACCGTATAAGTATTCTCTGGCCATTGAAAATACTGGGAGTCCGGATTACTGGACCGAGAAACTTGCTGATTGCTTTCTAAGCTGGACCATACCCATTTACCACGGATGTACAAACCTGGAAGAATATTTTCCTGGAGAGGCTTTTATTAGAATCGATATTGGTAAACCGGAGAAAGCTGCGGATATCATCAAATCGGTTATTCAAAATGATGACTGGGAAAAAAGATTGCCGGCTTTGGAGAAGGCAAGGGAATTGGTCTT
>JASEHN010000598.1 GCA_030018715.1 Thermodesulfobacteriota bacterium
AAAATAAAAAGGTCATCTATCTTAGATTTGCTCATCACCAGCCGCTCCTGGAGAACCCGGATAAGGTCATCACCCACAGGCTCGATGCTCACAGCGGCTTCGAGGCATTTTCCACGCAGGTCCACAATATTATCACCCAAGAGGGCCGGGGGGCCTATTATGTATTTGACTGTCTATCGGATTTATTGTCCGCCTGGTCTACTGATTTAATGATCGGAAATTTTTTCCGGATCACCTGCCCCTATCTCTTTCAAATGGATACGGTGGCCCACTTCGCCATCTTACGCAACGCCCATTCATTTAAAACCGTTGCCCGGATCCGGGAAACAACTCAAGTTCTCATCGACGTGCCCAATGTGGAGGGAAATGTTTTTATCCATCCTCTTAAAATGACCAACCGTTATTCGCCTACCATGTTCCATCCTCACAAAAAGGAAGGGGAACGATTTATCCCTGTTACCAGCAGCCTGGACGCCACCAGGTTGCTTTCCCATATGTCGCAGAAAAGGGCCGAAAGCATGACAAGGAATTTGGATTATTGGGATCGGCTCTTCTTACACGCGGCTGAAATGGTTGAAAACAAATCTTCTCCTGAAGAGAAGAAAAAAATGGTTGATCAGCTTTGCCAGATCATGATCGGCCGGGAAAGAAGAATATTGGCTCTCGCCCAAGAAATTTTTTCCCTGGAGGATTTGTTGGACATTAAAAGCAGGTTGGTCGGAACGGGTTATATCGGGGGGAAATCCGCGGGCATGCTCATTGCCAGGAATATCCTCTTGCGAGATCCGTCCTTCCCCTGGTCCGACCATTTAGAGCCCCACGATTCTTTTTATGTTGGTTCAGATGTCTTCTATACCTACCTCGTGGAAAATGGCTGGTGGAAATTGCGCATGGAACAGAAGACTCCGGAAGGCTATTTTGAAGTCGCCCGGGATTTAAGGGAGCGGATGCTGCAGGGAACGTTCCCGGATGAGATCCAGGATAGTTTCTGGCAGATTATAGAATATTTCGGTCAGTCGCCGATTATTATTCGTTCGAGCAGTTTGCTGGAAGATGCTTTCGGAAATGCCTTCGCCGGCAAGTACGAAAGTATTTTTTGCGTCAATCAGGGGCCTCCGGAGGACCGCTTCCGTCAGTTTGGCGAATATGTGCGAAAGGTCTTCGCCAGTACCCTGAATGAAGATGCCCTTTCCTACCGCCGGCAAAGAGGTTTAGATCAGCAGGATGAACAGATGGCCCTGCTCATCCAGAGAGTTTCAGGTTCGTACCGTAAGCGCTATTTTTTCCCGGACCTGGCCGGTGTGGGGGTTTCTCATAATACTTTTGTTTGGAAAGAAGGGATGGATCCCCAGGCCGGGATGCTCCGGTTGGTATTCGGCCTGGGCACACGGGCGGTCAACCGGGTGGAAAATGATTATCCCCGGGTGGTGGCCCTCGATGCCCCGCTCCTCAAACCGCACGCCGGCATGGCCGACGCGCGAAAGTATTCCCAGCATGATGTGGACGTGCTCAATATAGAGAGAAACAAACTGGAGACAACTTCTTTGCTGGATCTTCTCGATCACCTGAAAGAAGACCTGGGGTTTGATATTGATCTCATCGGGATAAGAGATCGGCAAACGATGGAAAAATTGCGGGAACGCGGGATCAGGGATAAAGAAGTCTGGATACTCACGTTTGACCCTCTTTTATCAAAAGTTTCCTTTGCCGGCGTCATGCAAAAGATGTTAAAAATTTTGGAAGATCGGTACCGCTATCCCGTGGATATTGAATTTACCATTAATTTTTCAAAAGAGGGAACGCCACAAATAAACCTGCTGCAATGCCGGCCCCTGCAAACCAAGGGACAGGGGAAAAGAGTCTATATTCCGGAAAATATCGCCAGCGAACGAATCTTCTTTCAATCGGAGGAAAATTTTATGGGGGGCAACATTGCCCAGCCCATAAGGCGCATCATTTACATTGAACCGGAGGGCTACAGCAAGCTCCTCCTCTCGGAAAAATATATGATTGCCCGCCTTATCGGAAAATTGAACCAACAGATTGGAAATCGGGAAGAACTTCCCACCCTTCTTTTGGGGCCGGGGAGATGGGGAACCACTACCCCTTCACTGGGAGTTCCGGTGGGGTTTTCTGAAATTAATCATATGACGGTCATCGTAGAGCTGGAATATTCCAGCGGGAGCCTGACTCCCGAGCTTTCTTTCGGAACCCATTTTTTCCAGGATTTAGTGGAAACCGATATCTTCTACGTGGCCATTTTCCCTGAAAAAGAAAACGTGTTATTTCACAAACAGTGGATGGATTCGTTACCGAATATCATAGAGGCTCTTATACCGGAAGGCAGCCGCTATGGAGAGGTCATAAAGGTACATGACGTCGAAGGAAAAGGACTTTTCCTCCTGGCCGATATTATTTCCCGCAAAGTGGTATGTTTTAACTGAGGAAGAGGGAATTTTTCTTCACTCTTAGCCCTCTTCCTCTTACTCTTGCTCTTATCGTAACAATTTAGCGTTTTGATCCGCCTCAGGCGGACCAGAAATCCCTCCCGAC
>JASEHN010000599.1 GCA_030018715.1 Thermodesulfobacteriota bacterium
GATATTTTTAAACCTTTTGGGTTCGTTCTTTCGCAGGCTAAAGCCTGCGGCTACAGGGGTTTTTATAAATTCGCGCATTTTTTGGGTTAACTTGAAACCAAAAACTTGTAAATTGAAACTGTTCTTACAGAATATACCGGCTCAAGTCCTCATCTTTGCTAATCTCGCTTAACTTATCCCGAACGTACTTTCCATCGATCCGCGCATTTTTTTCGGCGCGGTCGGGAGCGTCGAAAGAGATTTCGTCCAGAAGTCTTTCCATGATGGTGTGCAGGCGGCGAGCCCCGATATTCTCCGTGCGCTGGTTTACTAAAGTGGCGATTTCGGCGATCTCAGCAATGGCCTCTTCCGTGAAAGTCAGGTTAATGGATTCGGTGGCCAATAAGGCCATGTACTGTGTAATCAGTGCGTTCTTGGGCTCGGTGAGAATGCGGATGAAATCTTCCCGGCTTAAGGATTCCAGCTCCACCCGGATGGGAAAACGGCCCTGCAGCTCCGGGATCAGGTCCGAGGGTTTGGATACATGGAAAGCCCCGGCGGCGATGAAAAGAACATGATCGGTTTTCACCATTCCATAGCGAGTGGTCACGGTCGTCCCTTCTACGATCGGCAGAAGGTCCCGCTGTACGCCCTCCCGGGAAACGTCCGGTCCGTGGGTAGTTTCCCGCCCGGCAATCTTGTCGATTTCGTCCAGGAAAATAATTCCCCCCTGTTCCACCCGCTGGATGGCCAAGCCGGTCACTTTGTCCATGTCGATCAGCTTCTGGGATTCCTCTTCGGTAAGCAGGTCCAATCCTTCGGGGACTTTGACCCTTCTCCGCTTGGATTTCTTGGGGAGAAGGCTGCTGAACATCTCCTTCAGGTTAATGTCCATCTCCTCCATCCCGGCGCTGGAAAATATCTCCACGATCGGCAGGTTCCTTTGAGTCAGCTCCAGTTCTATGATCCGTTCGTCGAGCTTCCCGGAACGGAGCATCTGCCTGAGCTTCTCCCGGGTGGGGGAAGATTCCCGGCGGTGATTCTGGATTCTCTCCATCAGATCGTTGGATTCGGCGTTCCCCGAAATTTCATCTCTTTTGTCCTCTTCGGGTGTTTCTTTCCTGACCGGCGGCAGCAAAAGGTCCAGCATGCGCTCCTCGGCAATCTCCCGGGCTTTAGTCTGGACTTTCTCCGTCTCCTCTGAGCGCACCATGTTCACCGCCAGCTCGGTCAGGTCGCGGACCATCGATTCCACATCCCGTCCCACATAGCCCACTTCGGTGAACTTGGAGGCTTCAATCTTTAAGAAAGGGGACTGAGCCAGCTTGGAGAGGCGGCGGGCAATCTCGGTCTTGCCCACCCCCGTAGGGCCGATCATGATGATGTTTTTCGGGGCAATCTCATCCCTCAAATCCTCGTCAACCCGCTGGCGGCGCCAGCGGTTCCGTAAAGCAATGGCCACGGCCCTTTTGGCGTTATGCTGGCCGATGACATACTTGTCTAACTGCGAGACAATTTCGCGGGGAGTCAGAGGTCTTAGCTCGTTCACGTCCGTTATTTCACTGCTCATGCTTCTCCTTGTTTTCAGGTTTTAGAATTGGGGGGTCTGCCTCTAATTCTTCTACCACCAATTGATCGTTGGTGAAAATGCAGATGCCCGAGGCAATGCGCATGGCCTCCAGGACGATCTCCTTAGCTTCCAGGTCAGAATATTTGATGAGGGCCCTGGCCGCGGCCAGGGCAAAAGGGCCCCCGCTGCCGATGGCGGCCACTCCATCATCCGGCTCGATAATATCTCCCGTTCCTGAAAGAACCAATGTAGATCCACGATCGGCAATGATCAACAACGCTTCCAACCGGCGGAGCATGCGGTCGGTCCTCCAGTCTTTGGCCAGCTCCACAGCCGCCCGCGACAGATTCCCCCGGTATTGCTCCAATTTTGTTTCGAACCTTTCAAAGAGGGTAAAAGCATCTGCCGTGGCCCCGGCGAAACCGGCAATAACCTGGTCTTTATGGAGCCGGCGGACTTTTTTGGCGCCGTGTTTCATCACCGTGTTTCCCAGGGTCACCTGGCCATCCCCGGCCATGGCCACTTTCCCTTTATGCCGGACAACGATGATTGTCGTCCCGATTATCTTTTCCATTCCCCGCCTCATTTTTTCCTTTTAGCCACAGAGAACTCAGCGCGCCAGAGCCGCAACCATAATTTTTTGCCACAGAGGGCACAGAGATCACAGAGATATAAAGAAATATTTTAAAAAAGAAAAAAAATTTAGGACACAGATAAAATTAAAATATGCTTAATAAAATTTTCAGAAATTGAACGTTAGTAGTACAGAGGAAAATTAAAAAAACTTTAAACTTCCGAACACCAATCGCAATTAATGCCCTTTTTGTTTTTTAGTAACAGTTTAGCGATTTGAAAAAATGGTATAAAAGCCTTTGTTGAGGGCCGGGGGTTAGAGCGGAACGCGCCGGAAGCATCGGTTGGGGTTCCGCTTGGCCACGAAGACAGAAGATCTTTTCCTCCGGAGGAGGCGGGGGTTCTTTCCCGCCCCATATGCG
>JASEHN010000600.1 GCA_030018715.1 Thermodesulfobacteriota bacterium
GATAGAGGCAATATCCATTGGACTTCCGCCACCTACGCCTACAATTAGATCAAACTGATCCTTTTTGGCCATATCAATACAGGCTTCAGCACAAGCGATATCAGGGTCGGAAAGGACCTTATCAAATATTTCGATTCCTACCCCTCCCTTTTCTAAGAGATCTTTTATTCTCTTCCCTATTCCAGAATCGATTACGCCTTTATCTGTCACGACAAGAGCTTTTTTCGCTCCAAACTCTTTGGCTTCCTGACCTAATCTTTCAGAGGTACCCAGTCCTGCTAAAATGAGATGGGGTGAACGAAGACTAATAATTTTATTACTCATAACATTTCCTCCCTTGAGTTATTAAAATGTTAAAGCAATTTTTAAAAAATTAAATTGTTGAAGATCAATCCGATTCATATTCACAGAGTCGATAACCACAGGAAGTTCGTATAATCAATTCCGGTTCAAGAACGATTTGCTTCGACATCGGTGGGACACCATTCTTGATTTTTTCAATCAATATCTTCATAGCCACAGCGCCCATATTGCTTCACGGACTGGCCCCCAGGAAATCCTCAAAGATCTGAATGGCAATGACGGCTCCAGGCACTGCATTTCCTTGCGGAACCGTCTCCCGGAAAAACACCCCTCAAAGCCTCCCAAGCACTACGACTTAATACGGAAAGGAAAAGCCTTCCATATTCCTTTTATTTTGAGCGGAATTTACTTTTTCAATTTACCCAATTTGTTTAATTTTTCTGCGACATCATCCATTTCAAGTTCCCCTAAACAGCGGGAAGTCTGCAATCCCATTTCTGGATCCCAACCCTGCAATTCGTAGTATCGGTTCAGCATCTCGTCCCATTTTTCTCGATCACAGATGTTTCCCGCGAAGGGGCCTGATCTAACAGCCTCCTTCATGTAGCGCCTGGGGGGATAATCATCTTTTCGGTCAAAGCCAGCGTGAATCGTATTGAAGGCCTTTTCCAAGTTGATTCCGACCCTGGCGATCTTCATCAGTCCTTCTTCGGTCAAATGCATCCCCGTGGCCGAGGAGATCAGTTCAGCATATTCGGCGACTTCCAGAACCGGAATTCCCACCCATGTGCCCACATAGACGCATAAGCCAAGGGCATCTTCGATCTCTTTCGTCCGGGCCTGCCAGAAGACCGCTTCGGGAACGTTATCATACCCGGTGGATTCCCATCGAAACCCTCTGGCTCCCATGGCCTCGGGTCTGCCCGTCACTGCCCCCCGGAGGTGCCTGCCGCCTACGGGTGAGGTTGAAACCCCGAGACCCCAGCCCTTGATCACACGATAGTTGTCTACGGAATCCTGTCCCTTCATATGGATGGCGATCTCCTCGGAGCCTTTCCCCAACTTTCGGGATGATTCCTTTACCCCGTCAGCCAGGAAGTCGCCGATTCCATCGCGATGCGCCAGTTTCTCCTGTAATTTCAAAATGGTTCCTCCATCCCCCCACTTCAATTCCAGACCATCGGTCTCCTTCACGGTTAGTAAACCCCTCTCAAAACATTCGAACGCCCAGGCCAGAGAAGTGGAACACATATCGCCATCAAGGCCCAATTGATTGCACATCAAATGGAACCTCAGGGAAGCCGCCGGGTCATCCATATCCAGCTTTGTCGAATAGGTGGCCGAATTGATCCAGTAGCCAATTCCTTTGGTGCCGGCATAACGGCCAGTTTGGATCTCGTAAAAGGGCATACATCCCACCGGGCAGGCAAAGCAGGACATCATCCTTTTCTTGAAGCTGGGAACCCCGCTTTCCTTGTTCATGAGCCTTATTTTCTTGGCCAGAGGCCAGAAATCATCCTGTCCGTTCCTGGCCGAAGAATAGACGTCCCAAAGGGGAGATTCGGGCAGGTAACCAAATTCAATGATCCCTTTTCGAAATCCCCTGGTTGAAGGGCAGGATTTGATTTTGGCCATGATTCTATCGATAGCTTGGATGAACCTTTCCGGTGCGGCGACTCTCACGGGCTGTTGCCCGCGGACAACGACCGCTTTCAGTTTTTTATCCCCCATCACACAGCCCACCCCGGAGCCAGCGGCGGCCTTTCCGGGATTTGTAAAAACAATCGAACCCCGCACTTTATTTTCGCCCGCTACGCCAATCGAGGCGACCTGGATTCGATCATCCCTCAACTCATCACGAAGAGATTCCTCAGCCTCAAACGTGGTCTTCCCCCAGATTGGAGTTGCATCTTTCAATTCTGCGTGACTCCCGTTGATCCACAGGTACACCGGCTTCTCTGATCTCCCTTTGATTACAATGTGGTCGAAACCGGCATATTTTAGTTCGGAGCCGAAATGTCCGCCAAAGTTGGCTGAACCTTTCCCGTTGCTGTAAGGACTTTTCGTGTCGATCGAGACTCTGCAAGCTCCCGGCGCCAGTGTTCCTACGAGGCACCCGACGCCAAAAATCAGCAGGTTGTCTGGGTCTGACCATTTCGTTTCTGGAGACATTTCATTCAACAGAATCGCGCTGTTAACCATTCGACCGCCAATGTACTTGCGTATATATTTGTGGGT
>JASEHN010000038.1 GCA_030018715.1 Thermodesulfobacteriota bacterium
CAGATAAATTATTATTTCAGCGTTGACCCGGGGATCAACGGATATATTTACCTTGGAGAGCTTATAAACAAATATCCCAAGGATGATCCAAAGGTAGAATTGACAGAAGATGATCTGCTCTTTTTTCAATATACAAGCGGTACAACAGGCCTGCCCAAAGGGGCCATCCATACCCAGGGCACAGCTTCCGCTATTATTGAGCTTAGCCGCCTTGCAGACACAGGGCTTTTAACAGAAAGTTCAAGGGCTTTGCACGTCGTTCCTTTATATTCTTTTGCGGGTACAGCCTTCGATCTGATTTACCAATGGAGGGGTGCTTTGACCGTGATTATGCAAAAGTTTGACGTAACGGAAATGATGAGATTAATAGAAAAGTATAAAATCACAGATTGTCATATTGTTCCGGTAATCCTAAATTTTATGCTCAACTCTCCTGATTTTGGAAAATATGACTTAAGCAGTCTGAAATGTCTTACCTATGGTGGAGCTCCCATGTCTCCCGAACTGCTGAGAGCCGGCATTGAAAAAATAGGCCCGGTTTTTATGCAGGACTATGGTGCTTCTGAGGCAGGGGCCCTGACTTATCTTTATATTGAAGACCATGTTCTTGACGGTCCTCCGGAAGAGGTGAAACGTCTGGCCTCTTGTGGAAAGCCTATTCCAGGGGCTGATGTTAAGGTTTTAAATGACAAAGGGGAGGAAGTGAAACCCGGTGAAATAGGTGAGCTAACGGTAAAAAGCCCAGCGAATATGAAGGGGTATTGGAAGATGCCTGAGGAGACGAAAGAGGCCTTAAGGGATGGAAGGTTCTACACCGGCGATTTGTGTACGGTAGATGAAGAAGGTTATATCTATGTCAAGGACCGAAAGAAAGACATGATCATCAGCGGCGGAATGAATATATATCCTTATGAGATAGAAAGTGTGCTTTTGGAACATCCTGCTATCTTGGATGCAGCAGTGATAGGTATTCCTGATGACACCTGGGGAGAAGCGGTTTGTGCCCTTGTTGTCTTCAAGGAGGAGAAAAAGGCCACAGAAGAAGAGATCATAGAGCATGTAAGGAGCAAACTTGCCAGCTATAAAAAGCCCAAAAAAGTAGAGGTGGTGGATGTGATTCCACGTACCTTGAGTGGTAAAATTTTAAAGAAAGATCTTCGAAGGAAATACTGGGAAGGTAGGGATAGAAAGGTTTAAGGCGTTTTAAGATATTGATTTTTTATGAGCTCATGAGCAAAGGGGGTGACTGATTGAGTACCGACTTTATTTATGAGGTTAAAAATCATGTAGCTTATATGACTATCAACCGTCCTGAAAGGAGAAACGCACTGAGCACCGGGGTAGTGCATGCCTTTCTGGAGTACCTGGATAAAACCGGGGCCGACAAAGAGGTAAGGCCCATCTGTATTACCGGCGCCGGGGAAAAGGCCTTTTGTGCTGGTGCTGATCTTGGAGCAGCTGCCAGCGCTCAGGGGGAAGAGAAGCTAAAGTCTATAAGGGAATATGCGGAACTCTTGAAAAAGATGTCCCAAATAGGAAAACCCATCCTGGCAAGGGTAGCGGGGGATTGCATGGCCGGAGGACTTGGCTTGATGCTTTCCTGTGATATTGTGATTGCTAAGAGTAACGTGAGGTTTGCCACCCCGGAGATCAATGTTGGTTTATGGCCCATGATGATTGGAGCCCTTCTCTTCAGACATCTTCCTAGAAAACAAGCCTGGTATCTTGCGTATTCAGGAAAGAGGATCACCGCTGAAGAGGGGAAGGAACTCGGCATGGTGACGAAGGTTGTGGAGGAAGATAGATTCGAGAATGAGGTGGAGGAGACCCTGGCGATGCTTTGTTCAAGAAGTCCTGCAGCGATGCGTATTGGGAGACAGGCCTATTATGCAGCTATGGACAAGGATTTTGGAGAAGCCCTTGATTATCTTAGCGAAAAGTTCGGGGAGGTTGCCAGCACGGAGGATGCGACAGAGGGCTTGAAAGCCTTTTTGGAAAAAAGGGAACCGGTATGGAAAGGCAGATAATCAGTGCGAGAACAATAGAGGAGGTGGCTTCACCGTAATGGTCAACTTGTGGATGCTTTGGTCAAGATTATCAGGGAAACCGGACGAGATATTGCCAGTCCAAATGAGGTGAGAGAAAAGATGGGGATAAAATGAAATTCTGAAAAATTATAATGAAACGCAAGGTCTTAAAATGGATTTTACTATACCCTACGAATTAAGAGATCTGGTAAGCAGTCTTAAAAAATTTATAAATAACGAGATAAAACCTCTCCAAGAATCCCACCAGGACGAAAACGGGTGCATCCCTGAAGAAATCAGGAAAAAGGTGAGGCTCAGATCCAGAGAGCTGGGGTTTTACGGGGCAGATTTTCCCGAGGAATGTGGGGGCGGGGGTTTGAGTAACCTGGGGATGACTCTTTTAAGAGAAGAAATCGGCAGATCCGGGTTGGAGCTCGCTGACTCCATATTTGGAGAGGCTGGTGCAATGTCGCAGATCCTTCTGGAATGTAATGGCGAACAAAAGGAGAGATACCTCCTTCCCGCCATTAGGGCCGAGAAGCTTTCTTGTTTTGCCCTGACCGAGCCCAATGCCGGCTCCGATGCCGCAGCCATCGAAACGAAGGCTCAAAAGGAGGGCGATGAGTTTATCCTTAACGGAAGAAAACACTTTATTTCCAATGGACCGTATGCAGACTTTGCTATTGTCTTCGCCGTGACCGATAGGGAACTTCGGGCCAAGGGGGGAATAACCTGCTTTTTGGTAGACAGAGATACCCGGGGCTTTTCCCTGGGAAGAATCCAGCAACACATGGGTGGAGGTGACCGGCTGGGAGAGCTGATCTTTGAGGACTGTCGGGTTCCTGCGAGAAATGTTCTTGGAAAGGTCGGCGCGGGCTTCCTCCTGGCCATGAAGCGGGTGGGCGAAGGACGGTTGCGTCTGACAGCGCTTTTCATGGGGATGGCGGACAAGTGCCTGCAATTGGCCCTCGATTATGCCAAGCAAAGGGTTCAGTTTGGAAAGCCCATTGCCAGATATCAGGCCATCCAATGGATGCTGGTTGATATGTCCGTAGAGATCCATGCCAGCAGATTGATGCTATATCACGCTGCCTGGAAAGCGGATCAGGGGATGGATATCATCCGGGAGTCGGGGATGGCCAAGCTCTACTCCTCAGAGATGCTATGCAGGGCTGCGGACAAAGCCCTCCAAATCCATGGGGGCATGGGATACATGAAGGAATGCCCTATCGAAGGGATATACCGAAAGGCCAGGGCCTCCAGGATCGGGGAAGGTACATCGGAGATTCAAAGAATCCTCCTTGCCCGAAAACTTCTGCAAGATGGCCCCTTGAGATTCTTTTAGAGGGGAAAGGAGGGAAATCTTTATGAATGGGGAAAAAGGAATCGTTCGGATCTGGAATAAAGTTGAAGAATATATGGTTGGAATCCTGGCTGGAGTGGCCACTTTCCTGGCCTTTTACAGTGTCTTGCTCAGGTATGTCTTTAAGACCAGCGCCCCCTGGGTGGAAGAAGTCGTCGTCTACATGATTATCTGGGCAAGCTTTTTGGTTGCCAGTATCCTTTTGGCTGAAAACAGACACATCGGAGCCGATTTTCTTGTGGAACGCATACCTCCTAAGGCCAGGAGAGTGGTGGAGGTGGTCACCACCTTTTTGACGCTCGGTTTCTGTCTCGTAGTGGCCTATTATGCCGTTGAGATCGTTTCCTATGGTAAACAGATGGGCCTGAAATCTGGCAGCCGTCTGGAATTCCCCATGTGGGTGGTCCATCTTTCCGTGGTTGTGGGAGCAACCCTTCTCATTCTTCGCCATATTCAGCGGCTTTCCTACCTTTTCTGGTCCCCTCAGAAAATAGTTCGTCCTCATGGTTCAGAGGAAGCAGAGGGAATCGATGAATTAAAGGGAAAGGAGGAAAGGTAAATGGAGGCATTGCTGTTAATTCTTTTTTTCGTTCTTCTTCTTACAGGTATGCCCATCGCCTTTGTCCTGGGGATAACGGCCATGGCGATGTTCCATATCACTGGTGTTGCACCGGTTGCCCTTGTCCCTGAAGCCATGTATGCCTCTCTTGATTCCTTTACCTTAATGGCCATCCCGTTTTTTATTATTGCGGCAAATTTTCTGGTCGGAGGCAAAATATCCAGCTATCTGATCGATTTTGCCAATGCCTATGTCGGCCATATTACCGGCGGGATGGGGATTGTTTGCGTGTTTTCCTGCATGATCTTTGCCGCCCTGATCGGTTCCAGCATAGCCACCGCCCTGTCCATAGGTGTCATCGCCATCCCAGCCATGGTTAAATTAGGCTATGATAAGAGTTTTGCCATGGCCCTTACAGCCGCCGGGGGAACCCTGGGCATTCTGATTCCACCTAGTCTACCCCTGATAATCTATGGGGTTATTGCCGAGGAGTCCGTAGCAGACCTCTTCCTTGCCGGTGTGATCCCAGGGGTCCTGTTGGGATTTCTGCTGATGGCTCTGGCGGTGATCATTGCCAAAAAGAGGGGATTTAAGAAAAGTGCAAAAGCCGGTTGGCAGGAGAGGCGGTCTTATACGCTCAAGGCCATACCGGTTCTCCTGATGCCGATACTCGTTTTAGGATCGATATACGGCGGGGTGGCCACCCCTACCGAATGTGCAGCCGTGGCCGCGGTCTATGCCCTGTTTATCGGTCTGTTCGTCTATCGAACCATGAAATGGGGTCAGATCATCCCCCTTGTTGTCGAGGGGATGAAAACGACCGGCATGATCATGTTTATCATTGCCACCGCCCTTACTTTCGGGCGTCTGGTTACCATGCTGCAGATCCCCCAGAACCTGGGCGCATTGGTAGTCAGTTATCAGTTGCCGCCGTGGGCCTTTCTGGCCATAGTGAATATCGTGTTGATCATTATGGGCTGTTTTTTAGAGGTGGCCTCCATCATGCTGATTACCCTCCCCATCATAATTCCTCTCATTAACATTTTGAAAATCAACGCCATTCACTTTGGCATCGTGATGGTGGTGAACATGGAGTTAGCCCTGATTACCCCCCCGGTAGGTTTGGTTCTTTATGCGATAAGCGGGGCGACAAAGTCGCCTTTATCGCTGATCATTAAGGGAATATGGCCCTTTATTGCTCTCTTTTTGGTTTACTTAGTATTAATAACCTATGTGCCCATCATCTCCACCTGGCTGCCCAGCATTTTGAGATGAGAGGTAATTTTAAAAGGAAAGGGGGTGAGGGTTTAGCTGTTTTGACTTTACAACGATAAAATTGCAAAGGAGGAGAAAAAATGAAGAAATATCAAATTTTGGCCCTGATTCTGGTAATGGCGATGTTCATAGCGGCGCCTGTCGCTACAGGAAAAGAACCGACATACGTCTTAAAGATCTCTCATGACAGTCCTGGTGGTAAACATCCGAGGCAGATTGCTGCCGAGGAATTCGCCAAGTTGGTAATGGAACGGACCAAAGGCGACATCAAGGTAGAGGTCTATCCAGCGGCCCAGCTATTCCATGATAAGGCGGTCATAGCTGCGGTCGGCAAGGGGACAGTTCAGATGGCCATGCCAGGCACCTGGTTCCTGGGTATAGTAAGTAATACCCTCTACATGACAGGTCTACCCATGTTTTTGGGCGCGGAGAGGGAGAAGTATTATCAGATCTTCGATGGCAAGATAGGAGAGGCCGCTTTTAAGGAAATGGAGAAGGTCGGCATCAAGGGTCTGGCATTCTGGGATGTGTCCATGGCCTGTTACGCTACCCGAAAAAAACCGGTTTATCATCCGGATGATTTTAAGGGCCTGAAGATGAGGGTACCCGGCGGCTGGACCACCGAGACCAGACTGACGCTAATGGGGGCTCCGCCGGTCTCGATACCCTATGCCGAGGTCTTCATGGCCCTGAAGCAGGGGGTCATTGATGGGGTGGAGAGCACCATCATGAGCCTGGCCGAAATCAAGGCCTGGGAGGTTATAAAAAACCTGACCCTGACCAATCATAACCTGGCCCAGTTTGTGGTAATTATAAACAAGGAGTACTTTGACAAACTCCCTCCCACGCATCAGCGGATAATCGAGCGGACCATCGCCGAGATCACCCCCGGCCAGCGCGAGTATGCGACGGCCTTGGAGAAGGAGTCCCTGAAGAAACTTGAGGAACATGGTGTAAAAATCATTGCCCTGACCGATAAGCAGAGGGCGGCCTTTTATGAAAAGCTCCAGCCCATGGAGGCCGAGACAATGACCAAATTTAAGCTCGACAAGGCCTTGGTAGAAGAGGCCCGGAGGATATTACAAAAATGATGGACTTGTAAAAAGTCCATCAACAGGCCCCGACTTCAGTCGGGGTTAAGCCTAGGCCTTAGGGTGAGGGTGGAACCCATTGCAAACCGCGCTGAGCTCACCTTTGGCGGCGAAGCGCGGCTGCCGGCATTGATCGAATGACCATTCCAGATTCATCCGGAAAGAAGAGGTGGCGATGAAAGCACAGACTGAACCTGTCAGGGAAGACGTGTGGATTCCCACTTCCTGCGGCGGCTGCTATTCCCAGTGCGGGATTCGCGTCCACCGGGTGAACGGTGTCGTCGTCGGCATCGAGGGGAACCCCGAGAGCCCGGCCGGAAGCGGCCGGATCTGCTCGAAGGGATCGGCTCAGCTCATGACCCTTTACGATCCCTACCGGATCAACTACCCGGTCAAGAGGGGAAACCCTCAGAAAGGTGTGGGGGCCGATCCGAAGTGGCAGCGGATCTCGTGGGACGAGGCCATGCAGGTCATTACGGAGAAGCTCAGGGCGGCCTACGAGAAAGACCCGCGGGGCGGCTACTTCCAGGCCACCACTGTCCAGACCAGCGAGATACGTTTCGCCGTCATCGCCTTCATGCGGGCCTTCGGCTTCAAGAACTACTGGGTTTCCGGAGGCGGCCTGTGGTGCGGCAACGGCGCCCACTTCATGAACGGGATCATGCACGCGGCTTGGTCAATAATCCCCGATTTCAACTACAACAACTATGCCATCTACTTCGGATGCTCAAAGGGACACGGGGCCGGCCATGCGGCGCTCCAGACCGCCCAGCAGGCGGCGGACGCGCGCGTGCGCGGGATGAAGGCGGTCGTCTTCGACCCGTACCTCTCAACGCAGGCCTCGAAGGCCCACGAGTGGATTCCCATCAGGGTCGGCACCGACGGCGCCGCGGCCCTCGGTATGCTCAACGTCATCCTGAACGAGATCAACGTCTATGACGCCGAGTACCTCAAGCTGAAGACGAACGCGGCCTATCTCATCCAGTCGGACGGTGACGGTTACTACCGGCGCGATCCGGACACGCGAAAGCCGCTCGTCTGGGATCCCGTGGACCGGATGGCCAAGCCCTTCGACGATCCCGCAATCAAGGATTTTGCCCTCGATGGAAAGTACAATGTCCACGGAACCGACTGCACGCCTGCCTTCCAGCTTCTCAAAGAGCACGTGAAAAAGGAGTACCCGCTCGACAAGGTCTCGCGGATCACGTCGGTTCCAGAGAAGAAGCTCCGCCGCGTGGCCCACGAGTTCGTCGAGCACGCCCAGATTGGAAGCACCATCACGATCGAAGGCAAGACGCTTCCGCTGCGGCCTTCGGCTGCCATTTTCTTCCGCGGAAGCCAGGGCCACGTGAACTCGGGCTGGACATGCCTGTCCATTGATCTTCTTAACCAGGTCATCGGCGCGGCCGACGTTCCCGGCGGGTCCATGGGGCATGGACCGCCGGTCTGCCACGGGCACCCGACCACAGGGAAACCCAACACGGTGCCCTATCCATGCGAGGACGGCCTGATGGTCGTGAAGGGTTGGGTCTATGACCACAAGCCTTACCCGCTGAGAAAGCCCCAGCCGCCTCAGAGGCTCGATCTTCAGGACATGTTCCCGTGCTCGGTTTACAACGCCTTCACGATCTGCTCACCGAACTGGGAGCAGTACCTGCGGACGTTCAAGATAGACTACCGCCCGTCCTTCATGATCAACTTCGGCTCGAACTCGGTCATGACGATGGGGAACGCCGAGCAGGTGACGGAGAACTTCCTCAAGAAGTTCGACTTCATCCTCTCGTTCAACATCTACCACAACGAGTTCACCGAGGCGGTGGCGGACATCGTCCTGCCGGACTCGTGCTTCCTGGAGCGCTACACGCCCTGCGTGACCTTCCCCTCCACGTTCTGCCATCCCACAGGGCTTGACCAATGGGTCTGGCAGATCCGCCAGCCTGTCTGCAAGCCGCTTTACGAGAGGCGCGACTTCAATGAGGTGATGATCGAAATCGCCAGCCGGCTGGGAATCAAGGATAAGTACTATGAGGCGATCAACCAGATCATCCCGATCCGCTACGGCGGCGACATGAGCCCCAGGTACCGGCTCGATCCGAAGAAGGATAACACGTGGGAACAGATCTGCGACAACGTGCTGCGCGACCGGCTCGGAGAAGATAATGGCCTGGAGGCGTTGAAGAAGACCGGCCTGGAGAAGTGGCGCGCCAAGGTGGACGAGAAGTATTGGCGGTGGTTCGTTCCGGTGCGGGTCCCGATCTACTTCGAGTACTTCCTGGACGCGGGCAAGGAGCTCAGGAAGGTGACAGAGTCCTTCGGCATGCCCGAGATCGCGGACTACAACTTCTTCAAGCCCCTGGCGCAATGGAACCCCTGCCCGTCCCACAAGATGGAGAACTCCGAGTACGACATGTGGGCGTTCTGCTGGAGACCTTCGTTTCACACCCAGTCCTCCACGCAGAACAACCCCTGGCTCGACGAGATCGCGACGAAGGATCCATGGGTTTACTTCATCCAGATCAACGCGGAGACCGGCAGGCGCAAGGGGATCAAGGACGGCGACATGATCTGGATCGAGAATCCAGTCGGCCGAAGGATCAAGGGGCCGCTCCGCCTTGTTCAGGGCGTCCATCCCGAGCATGTCTGCATCGCCGGCTGCCACGGCCACTGGGCCCGCGGAATGCCGATCGCCAGGGGCAAGGGGGTCTTCTTCGCTGACCTCACCTTGTGCGACATCGAGTACACTGATTCCATCACTCAGGGTTCTGACACCTGCGTGAAGGTAAAAATCTACAAGTTCGAGGAGAAGGGGTGATGCGATACGGATTTGTGATAGACCTGAAGAAATGCTACGGCTGCTACACCTGCACGGTCGTGTGCAAGGCTGCGAACCACACCCCGAAAGGCGTTGACTTTGCCAAGTGCTACCAGGGCGAGATCGGGACCTATCCCTCCGCCCTCCGGCAGATGCTTCCCACGCTCTGCATGCAGTGCGCCGAGCCGGAGTGCCTCGCGGTGTGCCCCACGGGCGCGACAGTGCAGGACGAGAACGGCATCGTGACGGTGGACAGGGACCTCTGCATGGGCTGCAAGTACTGCATGGTGGCCTGCCCGTACGGCCAGCGCCACATAGTTCCCGAGTGGGAGAACTACTACCCCGGGGCCGGCGACGATCTCGACCAGTACCAGGCATACGCGAAGGCCACGTGGGAAGAGAAGAACGGCTACGGGGTGGCCACAAAGTGCGACTTCTGCCGAGAACGTCTGAAGCAGGGACGGCAGCCCGCCTGCGTCGAGGCTTGCCCTGCCAAGGCGCGCTACATCGGCGACCTCGACGACCCGGAGAGCGAGATCTCAATGTTGATACGGCGGGAGCGAGGCTTCCAGCTCAATCCCGAGTTTGGAACCGATCCGTCGGTCTATTACCTGCCAGCGAGGTAGATCATGATACTGAGAGCCCAAAGCAAATGGAGTTGGTCGATCGCCGCCTACCTGTTCCTTGCCGGCATGGGGGCTGGCGCCTACGTAACGGGTGTCGTGGCCGATCTGGCCGGCTGGGAAAGGCCCAGCATACCGGCAATCGGCGTCTGCCTGGGGTTTCCGAGCGTGCTCATCGGGTGCATGTTCCTGGTGCTGGACCTCGGATCGCCGGCGAACTTCTGGCGGGCCTGGAGAAAACCGCAGACCTCCTGGATCGCGCGCGGCACGATCATCATCTCGATCTTCATGATCCTCGGCGCAATTCACCTAGGGCTCTGGGTTTGGCCTTTCCACATTCTCGACCAGGCCGCAGACTGCCGCTACCTGCTCTCGATCCTGGGAGCGCTGTTCGCTTTCGGAACGATGATCTACACGGGGATCCTGCTCGGAGCCTTGCGGCCCATTGCCTTCTGGAGCACGGCCATGCTTCCGCTGCTATTCCTCGTCTCAGCCCTCTCGACCGGCGTGATGGCCGTCATCCTGATCGGGACGCTTGCGGGTGTCGCCGAGGAAGCGATCCGGGTACTCGAGAAGGCCGACATCCTGCTCATTGCTCTCGAGATGTTCGTGCTCCTCTTCTACTTCCAGGCCACGCACCGGGTTCCCGAGTCGCGTGCTTCGGCGAGGCTTGTGCTTGCCGGGACAGTTGCGCCCTCGTTCTGGATCGGTGTGGTGTGCCTCGGGCTGTTAATCCCGCTCGGTCTCGAGCTCGCGAGCGTGACGGCCGCCGAGGGCTCCGGCGCGACCACGGTCCTCGGGACCCTTTGCGGCCTTGCAGGCGGGTTGCTCCTGAGGGAGGTAATCCTGAGGGGCGGGGTCCTCGCGCCGCTGAAAGCCGGCCGCTTCGAGTACGCCCTGACCAACCCGTGATGAGCGGAGCAGGAGCGGGCTGAGGGAACCATGAGGGCCTGTTCGTGATCTTATTTCTTCAGCGCGCACATCACATTGAGCACATTGAGGGTCAGGCAATGGTAATAAGGTATTGATCGATTCGTTGGTTAGGGTAAATAAACCGGCGTGGCTCGTAAACCTCGGGTTCATTTTCCCCATGTTTTTAGAAAAAAAAGAATTGGCCGGGGAAAAGGGTCGAAAAATAGCCTGAAAATAACCTGAGAAGCCTTCGCTTTGCCTTTGCGCCGGAAGGATTAAAGGAGGACCGAAAGGAGGTCGGGGTGAATCAAGAAAGGAAGATTAAAATTCTCGTGGCCAAGCCCGGTCTGGACGGCCATGATCGGGGGGCCAAGGTTGTCGCCTATGGGCTGCGAGATGCCGGTTTTGAAGTCATTTACACGGGCTTGCGTCAGACGCCTGCGCAGATCGCCAACGCTGCGGTCCAGGAGGATGTGGATGTTATCGGCCTGAGCATCCTTTCCGGCGCCCATTTGAGCCTGGTGCAACGGGTCATCCAGAACTTGAGAGAGAAAGGGGTCGGGGAAAAGATGGTCATCGTCGGCGGCATTATTCCCCAGGAGGATGTGGCCAGACTCAAAGAAACGGGTGTGGCTGAAGTCTTTATTGCTGGAACTCCCATCAAGACAATCGCCGATTTCATCAAAGCGAAAAAGGAAAGCAAGCAGTCATGAGAATTCCGGATTGCCGGGAAAACCTCTTTGGCTCTGGCCTGTCGGAACCCGGCCGCTGGCTGGAATTAGCCCGGAAAGCGCGAATGAGGGATATGAAAAAATTGCTAAAACGGAGGTGGGAAGATGAAGGAAGACTTAGAAAAAATTGCCGAAAGGAGAAAAAAATGGGAAGATGGACCATTGAAGAAAGCCATGTCCAGATTCCCTTATTTAAAGGAGCCGCCTACAAGATTTTACACGCCTCTCGACATTCCGGATTTTGAATTCTTAGAAAAAGTCGGGTTCCCCGGAGAATATCCCTTTACCGCCGGCACTTATCCAACAGAACCCCTGGCCGGTCTGGCGAAACTCGCTGCTATGGCCAGAAAAGGGACGATCCCTGCTGCTGGAGGATTGACTCGGGCAGGAATGTATTCCGGTTACGGGAGAGCAGAAGATACCCGCGATTTTTACAAGCAGAGGATCTCCCGCGGAGGGAGGGCCGGCCCCAACTTGGCTTTTGACCTGCCAACTCAATGCGGTTATGATTCGGATAACCCCCTGGTTGAAGGTGAAGTGGGCAAAGTGGGTGTCTGCGTGGATACGCTGAGGGATTTAGAGGTGATCTATGAGCCTTATCAGGGAGAGTTAGATCTGGATAAAATCGCCTCGAATTTTACGATTAATGCTCCGGCCAATATCTTTATTGCCATGTACTGTGCCCTTGCAGAGAAGCGGGGGATTGCGATGGAGAAACTGAGGGCCACACCTCAAAATGACATTTTGAAGGAGTTCATCGCCCGGGGAACTTATATATTTCCCCCTCGACCATCCATGCGCTTATTCAGAGATAGCCTTGTCTTTATCACCAAATACTTGCCGAATGTGAACATTACCAGTATAGGGGGCTACCATATCCGGGAGGCTGGGGCTACCAGGGAGCAGGATCTGGCTTTCAGCATGGCCATCGCCATTTCCTACTTGCAGGTAGGCGTGGACGCAGGCCTGGATGTGGATTCCTTTGCCCCCCGTTTTACCTTCAATGCCTTTGGAGGTAGCATGGAGTTTTTCAAAGAAGTTGCCTTCCAGCGAGCGGCGCGACGGATGTATGCCCGTATTTTAAGGGAAAGGTTCGGAGCCAAAGACCCGCGCAGTATGCTCATCCGCCAACCCATCACAGCCCACAGCGGCCCCTCCAGTACCACTCGGCAGCGCCCTCTGAACAACCTGACCCGCACAGTCGTCGGGGCGATGGCCGGGGCCCTTTCTGGAGGCCCCCCGGCGGCTTTTCCGCCCTACGATGAACCCTTAGGTTTGGGATGGAGTTTGGAGGCCAGCCAGTTAATGGAGGACGTTGGCCGGATCCTAACTTGCGAGGCCAAGTTATTAGAGTATTCCGATCCATTTACCGGCTCCTACTTAATGGAATCCCTTACGGGGGAGATTGAAGGGGCCGCCTGGGAGGAACTGGAGAGGATCGAAGCCATGGGGGGAGCTGTCGCGGCCATAGAAAACGGGTATCTGCAACGGGAAATTGCCAGGAGTGCCCATGAGCGCCAAAAGAGAATTGAAGAAGGAAGAGATTTGATCGTAGGCGTCAACTGCTTTACCGGAGAGCAGGAGTTGGAAGTGACCACCAGCCGGTTAGTGCCCCATCCGTACAATCCCGAAAGGCGGGAGCAGGCCGAAAAGGAGCAGATTAGAAGTTTGCAGGAAGTGAAGAGGTCCAGGGACAATCGGGCCGTTGCCCAACTGCTTCGGGATTTAAAAGAGGCCGCGAAGAAGGAAGATGAGAATCTCATCCCCAAATTCATCGAATGCGCCAAGGCTTACGTGACCGAGCAGGAGATGTGCGACGTGTTGCGGGAAGTTTTCGGAGAGTTTAAGCCGTCGGCCATTTAGAAAGCCTGCGAAGATGGGCGGCGGAAAAGCCGTCCA
>JASEHN010000602.1 GCA_030018715.1 Thermodesulfobacteriota bacterium
CCCGGACCTCAACAAAGGTGGTAAAACCACTTTTTCAAACCGCTAAATTGATACGTTGGTTTTAATTTTTAAATCGTTGTCGGTTGACCTTAGAGAGATTTTATGTTAAGCAAAACCAGATGGGAAATTGTCCGGTAAAATGAATCGCTCAGGAGGAAGTTATGCCCAAACGTATCATTCAAAATCTGGAAGAGTTGAAGAAGATGGTTGGACAGGAAGTGGGGGTCAGCGATTGGCATCCGGTGACGCAGGAGGCCATCAACCTGTTTGCCGATGCAACCTTCGATCATCAGTGGATTCACGTGGACCCGGAACGGGCAAGAAAGGAATCCCCTTTCGGCGGCCCGATCGCCCATGGTTATTACACGTTAAGCTTAGCGCCCTATCTGTTGGCGAACATCATGGATATTGAAGAGAAGAAGATGGGGGTAAATTATGGACTAAACAAGCTGCGGTTTACGGCTCCTGTCCCCCTTCCTTCCAGCGTAAGAGTTCGAGCTACGCTGGCCACAATCGAAGAGATCAAGGGAGGTGTGCAGGCTACATTTAATCTAAACTTCGAAGTCCAGGGGAAAGAGAAGCCAGCTTGCGTGGCAGAGGCTATCTACCGCTACTACGCCTGAACGAAACACATAGAGCAGAGCGCTTAGCGTAACAGCATTAAAGTTTTTTCGCTATGTCCCTTACGCTATGCGCTTTGCGGTTTTATAGGGGAATGGAGCCGTGCTTTTTCTTTGGCCGCTCTTCCTGTTTATTCCAGAGCATGTCAAAGGCCCGGACGATCATAGCCCGGGTCTCGGCCGGGCTGATGATGTAGTCCACATACCCTCTACGGCCGGAAACGTAAGGATTGGAGAACTGTTCCCGGTATTCCTGGATTTTCTCCAATCGTTTCTTTTCAGGATCAAGAGCTTTTTCGATCTCCCGGCGGAAGATTATATTTGCCGCTCCTTCTGCGCCCATCATGGCGATCTCGGCCGTGGGCCAGGCGAAAACGGCGTCGGCCCCTAATTCGCGGTGGCACATGGCCACATACCCGCCTCCATAGCCCTTGCGCAGGACAACGGTAACCTTGGGAACCGTAGCTTCGCTGTAAGCGAAAAGTATCTTAGCCCCATGGCGGATAATGCCGCCTAATTCCTGAGCTTTGCCGGGCAAGAAAGCAGGCGTGTCCACCAGGGTGAGCAGGGGAATGTTAAAGCAGTCGCAGAAGCGGATGAAACGAGCGGCCTTGTCCGAAGCATTGATGTCCATGGTTCCAGCCAGCACCAGGGGCTGATTGGCGATTACGCCGATGGGGTGGCCGTGGATGCGCGCGAACCCGACGACCATGTTTTTGGCCCAGTGCTGATGAACCTCGAAAAAATTGTGATCGTCGACAATCTCTTCTATTACCTTGATCACATTGTAAGGGCGTTTCCCTTCCACCGGAACGATCTCCAGTAGCTTGTCATTCGGACGGTCCAGTGGATCCCCGGAATAGTTGACCGGCGGATTTTCCCGGTTACTGTTCGGCAGAAAGGTCAGAAGTCGGCGAATCTGCAGGAAAGATTCTTCTTCGGTGTGGGAGTAGAAATGGGCCACACCGCTGATAGAGTTGTGGACCCGGGCTCCTCCCAACTCTTCGTCGCTTATTACTTCGCCGGTGGTTTCCTTAATGACATTCGGGCCGGTAAGAAACATCCGGCTGATGCCCTCGGTCATGAAAATGAAGTCAGTGATTGCCGGAGAGTAAACAGCGCCCCCGGCGCAAGGACCAAGGATGGCCGAAAGTTGGGGGATCACTCCGGAATAGATGGAGTTGCGGAAAAAGATACGGCTGTAACCGAATTGGGCGTCAATGCCTTCCTGGATGCGGCCACCGCCGGAGTCGTTGATCCCGATCAACGGCGCTCCCACTTTGGCGGCCAGGTCCATGATTTTAACGATTTTTGAGGCATGCGCTTCACCCAGAGAGCCCCCCAGAACGGTGAAGTCCTGGGAAAAAATGAAAACCTGGCGCCCATCGATGCTCCCGTATCCCGTAACTACCCCGTCATCCGGGGCTTCCACCTTATTCATTCCGAAAAATTCACAGCGATGGTGAACGAACATGTCGGTTTCAACGAAGCTTTTTTGGTCGAGTAATTTTAGGATTCGTTCTCGGGCAGAGAGTTTTCCCGCCTGGTGTTGCTTTTCAATCTTATCTGCCCCGCCGGCAAGTTCGATCCTGGCCTTGCGTTCCTCAAGGTCTTTGATTAGTTTTTCCATGATAGGATTGACTGCCATAAAACAAACTCCCTTCCCCTGAAAATTGAAACAAATCAATACCAAGGAGTTTTATTTTTGTCAAGTTTTTGTTGTCACCTATTGGGCGTATGTTATAAACTCAATAAAAAGCGCAAATATCTGGATTTGTAACACTTTAGCTCTTTGGAAAAAGGAGTGTTGTAAAGGCCAAGGGATTCCAGGGGCCGGGGGCCAGAGCGGAACGCTTAGAATCATAAGGCGCTTATTTCTCCGCATATGGGGCGGGCAAGAACCCCCGCCTCC
>JASEHN010000601.1 GCA_030018715.1 Thermodesulfobacteriota bacterium
CTGGGAAAGAATGGCAAAGTCCATGCGGTTGAATGCCTGAAGACAAAACCCGGAAAGGTCGATGAAAGCGGGAGAAAAACACCTGTGGCCATCAAAGGATCCAATTTTTCTTTAAGAACAGACGGCGTGATCCTGGCCGTGGGAGAACGGGCCGACCTTTCCTTCCTGCCCGCGGAATTGAAGACAGAAAATGGTTTAATTTCCATCGACCCCTGGGGAAGAACGAACCTTGCCGGAATCTTTGCCGGGGGAGATGCAGCCACAGGCCAGGGTTATGTATCCCAGGCCATTGCTTCCGGGAAAAAAGCTGCCGTGGCCATCGACCGATACTTGCGAAAAGAGGGCCTGGAATCGCAGGAGAACGGTCTTGAAGTCGCCGGATTCGAAAAGATTAACCTCGATTATTTTCCGCGGGCATCGAGGGTGCAAGTCCCCTCTCTTCCGCTGAAAACGAGAGCAGGCAGGTTTAAAGAGGTTCACGGGGGAATCGCCGGGGTGAAAGCTCGAAAAGAAGCGGAACGCTGCTTCAGTTGCGGGAATTGTATCCACTGCAACGTCTGCCTGATGGTTTGCCCGGATGTGGCCATTTCTTTCCAGGAAAAAGAAAATAGTTACGCCATCGATTCTGACTACTGTAAAGGCTGCGGGATATGCGCTGTAGAGTGCCCCCGCTGTGCCATGACCCTGGAGGAAGAAAAATGGAACGAGTGATTTCTGGAAATGAGGCAGTAGCCCATGGGGCAATGCTCTCCCGAGTCCAGGTCATACCGGCTTATCCTATTTCGCCGCAAACTACCATTGTGGAAGCCCTGTCCGATTTTTGCGCCAGCGGCCGGCTGAAGGCCGATTTCGTCAGGGTGGAATCCGAACATTCGGCCATGGCCTGCTGCATCGGCGCAGCTTCCGCTGGAGCGAGAACCTTTACGGCTACTTCCGCCCAGGGGCTGGCCCTGATGCATGAGCTGCTGCACTGGGCTGCGGGATCACGTCTCCCTATTGTCATGGCCAACGTCAACCGGGCCATGTCCGCTCCCTGGACCATGTGGTGCGACCAGGGGGACAGCCTCTCCCAGAGGGATACGGGCTGGCTGCAGTTCTATTGCGAGGACAACCAGGAGGTTCTGGACAGCATCATCATGGCCTATCGCATTTCCGAGAAGGTCCTCTTGCCCAGTATGGTTTGCCTGGACGGGTTCATTCTCTCGCACACCTACGAGCAGGTGGAGATTCCGGACATTAGCGAGGTTGATCAATACTTGCCTTCCTACACGCCCCAATACAAATTGGACGTGGAAGACCCCCATTCATTCAACGCGGCCTTTTTACCGGATATGTACATGGAGCAGCGGATGAAGATGCAGGAGTCCATGGAAGAGGCCAAAATCGTGGCCAGGGAAGTGGACAAAGAATTTGGCCAGGCCTTCGGCAGAAGTTACGGGATGATGGAAGAGTACCGGGTGGAAGATGCGGATATTCTGCTGGTGACCACCGGGACGGTTACGGGTACGGCCCGGGTGGTGGTGGATGAGTATAGGAGGAAGGGAGAAAAAGTCGGCCTGCTGAAGATGAAAATGTTCCGGCCTTTTCCCACGGAAGAGGTGCGCCGGGTTTTGCAACAGGCCAGAAAAGTGGCGGTTGTGGACCGGAACATTTCTTTTGGATCCACGGGGATTTTCGCCCAGGAGATCCGCTCCGCCCTCCACCATCACGGAGAAGGAACATCGGTCTTCGGATTTATCGCCGGCCTGGGGGGGAGGGATGTGACCCCGGCCGTGCTGAAGGAAATTGTCGAATACGCCAAAGGCAAGGAGGCCCCGGAAGGAGACATTGCCTGGATCGGAGCTAAGCCATGAGGTACGAGCGGCCGAAGGAAGAATTCCTCTATTCAGGGCATATCGGGTGTCCGGGTTGTGGCTCATCCCTAGCTATGCGCTACACCCTGCAGGCCCTCGGGAAAAAAACCATGGTGGTCATCCCGGCTTGTTGCTGGGCCACTGTGGCCGGTTTTTTTCCATCAACGAGCCTTAAAGTCCCGGTTTTGCATACGGCCTTTGAGACGGCGGCTATTACTGCCTCAGGAGTGAAAAAAGGGTTAATGGCCCGGGGAATAGAGGATGTCCAGGTTCTGGCCTGGGCGGGGGACGGGGGGACATTCGACATTGGCCTGCAAGCCCTTTCGGGGTGCGCCGAGCGGAACGACGACATTATTTATGTCTGTTATGACAACGAAGCCTACATGAACACCGGCATCCAGAGAAGCTCGGCCACGCCCTTCTTGAGCTGGACCACCACCACTCCCAACCCGGCGTTCAAGGATACTCCCAAAAAAGACATCATGGAAATCATGGCTGCCCACCGTATTCCCTATGCCGCTACGGCCTCTCCAGCCTATCCGGAGGATTTCTTGAACAAGATGCGCAAAGTTAGAGAAATCAGAGGCCTGCGCTTCATCCATATTCTTTCTTCCTGCCCTCCGGGATGGAAATTTCCCTCGGAGCTCTCGGTGAAAATCTCCCGCCTGGCCGTGGAAAC
>JASEHN010000603.1 GCA_030018715.1 Thermodesulfobacteriota bacterium
ACATAACCATAGCCAACGCAAAAATAACCACCCGCACCATCTTTTTCATTTTTTCACTCCTTTCTTCGGTCAATATCTGGTTTTCAATTGCCAAACTTTCAGTTCTTGGTAACGCCCCCTTTGTTCCCTGTTATGCCAGATTATTTTTTTTCGGGCACCTCCTTTCCTTAGATGGCAATTTTTCTCTTTTCCCACCTACCACCATCGAATCAATTCAGTCACATACTTCCTGATTTCCACGAATTGAGGATCGATGAGTTTCCTCGGATGGGGTAGATTTACCTTAATTTCGGCCTTAATTTTGGCGGGTTTATTGCTCAGGACCAGAATCCTCTCAGCCAAGTAAACAGCTTCCTCGATATTATGGGTAATGAAGATCACCGTGCTCTTAAGGGTCTGCCATAGCTTGATCAGCTCGTCTTCCAGGTAGTAGCGCAGCTTTACGTCCAGCTGGCCGTAGGGCTCATCCATGAGGAGCAGGTCAGGATCTACGGCAAAGGCTCGGGCCACGGTCAGGCGTTGCATCATGCTGGCGGATATCTGGTTGGGATATAAATGCGCAGTGGCTGATAAACCAACCAGAGCCATTATGTAATTCAGCCTTTCCCGCATCTTGTCCTTGGGGAACCCTTTGATTTCCATACCGAAGGAAACATTCTCCTCCACTGTCCTCCAGGGCATGGGCGTGGGCTCCTGGAACACAAAGGAGATATTGTGTTTCTTCGGATCGGCCGGTTCTCCGTCAATAAATATATTGCCTTTCGTAGGGGGAAGGAGGCGGGAGAGGCAGTTCAGGAAGGTTGTTTTTCCGCAACCCGTGGGTCCGACAATGGACAGAAACTCGCCTTCTCCGACGGTGAAGGAGACGTCATCCAAAACCAGGAGATCTCCGAACTTCCTGGTCAGATTGGAAACGACGACCTTTGCTTTTTTATCTCCATTGATCACTTTCAGACTCTACCCTCTTGCTTCCGCGTCGGCAATATTTAAAGCTTTATCAAAGACCTTCATGGCCTGGTCGATTTCATCTTTGGTAATAGTCAGGGGAGGCGCCAGCATGATCACGCTGACGGATCCGGCAAGGCAGTAAACCCCTTCCTTCATTGCTTCCGCCAGGACTTTCATTTTGGCTGTCGGCTGGCGCGGTCCTTCGACCAATCCGTCATGAATGGGTTCTTTGGTCTTCCGATCTTTGACCAATTCCAATCCAACGAATAATCCTTTCCCGCGTACATCGCCGATGCTTAGGTGTTTCTCCTTTAGCTCTTCGGCCTTTTCTAACAAATATTTGCCCATTTCGGCGGATCGTTGGACTAACCCATCAGCTTTGTAGGCCTCGATGGCCGCAACTCCCGCGGCCATGGCTAAGGTGTGACCGCTGTAAGTGTGGCCGTGCACCCAAGGATTGCCGCCAAACTTTTCCGCAACCCAGGGCCGCATGCTGGTAGCTCCGAGGGGCACATAACCGCTGGTGATCCCTTTGGCCATGGTAATAACGTCCGGAACCACGTCCCAGTGCTCAATGGCAAACCACTTCCCCGTTCTCCCGAAACCGCTCATTACTTCATCGCACATCATCAACATTTCATACTTATCGCAAATTTCCCGAATCTTTTGGAAGTATCCATCGGGGGGAACGACAATCCCGTTAGATCCGACGATCGGCTCAGCAATGAAACCGGCCACTCGCTTCGCCCCCCCCTCAAAACGAATAACTTCTTCTACATGCTTGGCGCACTGCAGATCGCAGTTCGGGTAGGTCAGGGCGAATGGGCAGCGGTAGCAGTAGGGGTCCAGGCAATGGATGACGCTGGGGATGGACGGCTCGGCGGCCCAGTTGCGAAAATCGTTGGAGAGGGACATGGCTCCCATGGTAGATCCATGGTAAGTGCGCCAGCGAGCGATGATTTTTTCTTTCCCCGTGGCCAGGCGCGCCAGTTTAATGGCTCCTTCATTGGCTTCCGCTCCGCTGGTGGAAAAAAAAGTTTTTTTGATGTCGCCGGGGGTAACTTCGGCCAGAAGTTTGGCCAAGCGGGCTTTGGCTTCAGTGGCAAACGGAGAGGCTGCGGTAGGCAATCTCGCAGCCTGTTCGGAAATAGCCCGGACAACCCTTTCATCAGCATGCCCCAGGTTGCTGAAGACGAACATCGAGCTAAAATCCAGATACTGCTTGCCCGAGGGATCGTAAAAATAATTTCCTTTGGCATAGTCTATAATCGGAGGATTAAGTCCCTTCTGAACCACCCAGGGATAAAGAACATATTCAATCTCTAATTGCCGGATTGCTTCTGCATCCAGGCGACTTTTCGCTGCTTGGTTTGACATGGAATTTCCTCCTTGATGGTTTGCTTGGCATGATTCCTATGGACACAGAGATCACAGAGTTTTTAAAACCATGATTAAGAAAAAGTAAAGGATAAGCATCAAGCCTCTGAAGTGATCCCGCCGCAGACTGCATTAATAAAGTTGAAAAAAGGAATTTCCTATACAATAAATTTATCAGAAGTCTAAATAAATCGT
>JASEHN010000604.1 GCA_030018715.1 Thermodesulfobacteriota bacterium
CCCCAACAGTATCGCCCCCCCTTTCTCAATTACCTAAAGGGACCAACTGCTTCTTTGGCCTCGTCAAGGGGTTGTCCTCAGATTTGCACTTTCTGCGACCGCTCGGTTTTCGGCAATCGCTACCGGTATTTTTCCGAGGATTATCTTTATGACCTGATTTCGTTCCTAAAAAACCAATACCAGATTCGGCATCTCATTTTTGTTGATGACCAGCTTGCCGCCTCCAAGCCCCGCTTAATTCGTTTTTGCGAAAAATTAGCACGGGAGGGATTAAAAATCAAATGGAATTGCGATGCCCGGGTGGACTCAGTAGATGCCGCATTGCTAAAGCTCATGAAAAGGGCGGGATGCTGGATGATCAGTTACGGGATTGAAAGCGGCTCCCCGGAGATCCTGGCCGGGATCCGTAAAGACATCCGGCTCGACCAAGTCGAGCAAGCTGTGCATTGGACAAAAGAAGCCGGAATTAGAGCCAAGGGCCTTTTTATGATCGGCTACCCTGAGGAGACAGAAAGCACGTTACGCCAAACCCTATCTTTAATCCTTCGCTGCCCGTTCGACGAGCTGAACCTTTCTTTCCTGACTCCTTATCCGGGGACAGAAATTTATGAGCAGGCCAAGCGTTCACCGGGTTTTACGGAAGATTGGAGCAGAATGAATGCCCTGAATTGTATTTTCCAGCCGGAGGCGCTTTCTGTTGGGGCACTGGAAAAGGCCTACGCCAGTATGATTCGCAAATTTTACATGCGCCCCCGGATAACTTTTTCCTACCTCGGCCTTCTTGTGAGAAGCCCGGAAAACTGTTCCCGGTTGGCAGCAGGAATTTCCCGCTGGCTGTTGACCCGATGAAGCGGTCATGCCCAATTAGACCGTGGGGTCTGATTTGCCCAGCATCTTCCTGAGATCTTCTCCCTGCACGATTTCCTTTTCCAGAAGGAGGCGGGCCAGGTTATCCAGGATATTCCGCCGCTCGGATAAGATGAGCTGCACTCTTTGGTGGGCCTCTCCAATCACCCGGGAAATCTCCTCGTCGATCTGGGCCGCTTTTTCCTCACTGTAAGTTTTGCTGGCATTAAAACTTTCCGGCAGGAACATGGGCCGGCGCTCGCGCTCGTAACTTACCAGACCCAACCGCTCGCTCATGCCATATTCCGCAACCATGGACCGGGCAATGTCAGTGGCCCGCTGCAAGTCATTCTGGGCTCCGGTGGAAATCTCTCCGAAGACCAGCTCTTCAGCCACCCGGCCGCCTAAAAGCACGGCCAGCCTGTCCAGTAACTCTGAACGGGTCAACAAATAGCGGTCTTCGGTAGGCTGTTGCTGGGTATATCCCAGGGCGGCAATTCCCCGGGGGATGATGGAGATCTTATGGACAGGTTCGGCATGATCCACAGATTCGGCCACGAGGGCATGCCCGGATTCATGGTAAGCGATGATCTCTTTTTCCTTGGGGCTCATTACCCGCTTTCTTTTTTCCAGTCCGGCGATTACGCGGTCAATGGCCTCATCGAAATCGGCCACGTTCACCTGTTCTTTGTTCTTCCGGGCGGCCAGCAGGGCAGACTCATTGACTAAATTGGCCAGGTCTGCCCCCACAAAACCGGGGGTGCGGGCGGCAATTTTACGCAGGTCCACTTCCGGAGACAGCAGGACATGTTTGGAGTGGATTTTCAAAATGGCCTCCCGGCCATTAATATCTGGCCGGTCCACCAGGACCTGGCGATCAAACCGCCCTGGGCGTAAAAGGGCCGGATCCAGGATCTCCGGGCGGTTGGTGGCGGCCATGATGATAACCCCTTTGTTGGATTCAAACCCATCCATCTCGACCAGAAGCTGGTTAAGGGTTTGTTCCCGTTCGTCATGTCCCCCCATGACATTGATCCCCCGGGCTTTCCCCAGCGCATCCAGCTCATCGATGAAGATGATGCAGGGGGCCTGGCTGGTGGCCTGGGAGAAAAGATCCCGCACGCGCGCCGCTCCCACGCCCACGAACATCTCCACAAACTCAGATCCGCTGATACTGAAGAAGGGAACGTTGGCCTCCCCGGCCACGGCTTTGGCCAGGAGGGTTTTTCCGGTTCCCGGCGCCCCTACCAGAAGTACACCCTTGGGAATTCTCCCGCCCAATTTTTGGAATTTTCCGGGGGTCTTTAAAAACTCCACGACCTCCTGGAGCTCTTCTTTGGCTTCATCGATCCCGGCCACATCGGCAAACGTGATTTTGGTCCCATCTTCGGCAAAGACCTTGGCTTTGCTTTTGCTGAAAGACATTACCCCCATGCCCGGGCCCATCCTCTTCATGGCGTACCGCCAGATCACGAAAAAAAGGCCCAGCGGGATAATCCAGGAAAGGAGATTATTCAAGAATTTACTTTGATAGAGGCCGGAATAATTTACCTTATGTTCATCCAGGTCTTTAATAAGACCGGGGTCATCGACGCGAACGGTGACGAAATCCTGGTCTCTTTTTCCTTCTCTTCCTTTAA
>JASEHN010000605.1 GCA_030018715.1 Thermodesulfobacteriota bacterium
AGTAAAGAATAAGTGTTAAACGTCTAAAGTGATCCGCCTGAGGCGGACTAAAGTTTAAAAAAGGAATTTCATATACAATTAAATGTGTGACCTCCTTTTATAGAGGGTTCAGAAAAAAATTCGTTTTGAAAAAAGTTCCGACTGCGTTTCAATCTTTTTATCTCCTATTGGGCGTTTTCTTAAGTTGGGAGATTTTTTTTGTCTCTGCTGTTGAGGCCAGGACAAAAGAAAATATCCGCGTGCTCGTTCTCCGGGAGGTCAACCAGCTTAAAATAACGGGCCAGGAAATAGCCCTTAAAGACCTGCAGACGGGTCGAACGTTCTTTAAAAATACAAAAGTTTCCTCGGTGATAATCGAGTACGAAGCAGGCCCTGGCCTGCGAGTTCAGGGTCATTCGATCTCAGCTAAGGCGTTTTTACTGACTTCCGCCCGCGGCCCCCTGACCATCAACGGCCGCCGGTATGGGGGAAAGCTCAAGGTTTTTCCGGCCCCCAACAAAGACCTCTGGGCAATAAACGAGCTGCCGCTGGAGGATTACCTCGCCGGTCTGATCAATTGTGAGATATCTTCTCAATGGCCTATGGAAGCCGTAAAAGCCCAGGCTGTTGCGGCCAGGACGTACGCCGTCTTCCAAAAAAGAAACCGCCCGGATAGACTGTATGATGTGGAGTCCAGCGTAGCCGACCAGGTATACGCCGGGATAGGACCAGAAGACGATCGTTCGCGGAAGGCCGTGAAGGAAACGGAAGGAGAATTGCTCCTTTACCAGGGCAATCCGATCTTTTCTGTCTACCATGCCTGTTGCGGGGGGAAAACAGAATTACCAGAACATCTTTGGGTAGGGGTTTTCCCTTACCTTAAAAGCGTCGATTGCGCCTATTGCCTCGATTCTCCCTATTTCCTCTGGAACTATCAGGTGGATCCAGAAACTATGGGGAAGACCTTGATGAGCCTGGGATTCCCCGGCTCCAGGGTCTTAGAAGTTCAAGTCGCCGAGCGCAGCGACAGCAGGCGGGTTTTACGGCTTTTCATCAAAGATGAGAAACACCGTTTGGAGGTCCCCGGCAAAGAATTCCGCCGCCTTCTTGGTTACGACCTGTTACGATCCACGAACTTCTGGGTTAAAGAAGACGACCGGGGTTTTTTCTTCTCCGGCCTGGGCTGGGGGCATGGCGTCGGCCTCTGCCAATGGGGAGCCAAAGGCATGGCCCAAGCCGGGGCTGACTATCGCTCCATCCTGAAGCATTTTTACCAGAATATTGAGATAGGAAAATTCCCCCGATGAATCTGCAAGACTTTGATTATCATCTTCCGCAAAGGCTGATCGCTCAACATCCGGTTGACAAACGGGATCATTCGCGGCTGATGGTTCTTTCCCGAAGGACCGGGGCTATCGAACACCGGATTTTTGCCGACCTGCCCAAATACCTGGACCCCGGAGATGTTCTGGTCATCAACGAAACCAAAGTCCTGCCGGTTCGCCTGATCGGCAAAAAACAAAGCGGTGGAAAGGTGGAAATCCTCCTGGTCCAAAAAATAGGGCGGGTCGAAGACAGGGAAAGATTCCACGAGGTTTTAGGCCAAGACCCCGGGAAAAACGAAGAACATGCCAGCGAATGGGAATGCTTGGTGAAAAATTCCGGCAGATTCCGCGAGAATACTACTTTCTGTTTTGGCGACGACCTGCGGGGGGAATTCCTCGCAAGGGTCCCATCAGGCCTCTGGCGGGTGTGCCTTAAAAGTAAAGGAAACGTAGAAACAAAAATTCGGGAAATTGGCTTTCCGCCTCTTCCTCCTTACATCCAGCGGAACGGCGACCGGGCAATGAGAGACCAGGATTTGCAGCGCTACCAGACTGTTTACGCCCGCAACGAAGGGGCCATTGCCGCGCCCACAGCCGGCCTGCACTTCACGGAGTCGCTCCTCGATGAAATCCGGGGAAAAGGAATTTCTGTTTTCCCTCTGACACTCCACGTGGGTCTGGGGACTTTCCTCCCCGTCAAACAAAAAGAGGTGGAGAAGCATCGCCTGGAGCCGGAATTTATTGACATTCCCCCGGAAACTGCTCAAGCAGTCAATCAAGCCCGTGCTTCCGGCAAAAGAGTTCTTGCGGTGGGCACAACCGTAACCCGGGCTTTAGAATCCGGCGTGGATGCAGAAGGGAAAATTCAAGCAAAGCGCGGTGAAACAAGTCTGTTCATCATACCTGGATTCCCCTTCCGGGCCGTGGATGGACTAATCACAAACTTCCACCTGCCGCGTTCAACCCTTATGATGCTGGTCTCGGCTTTGACCGGCAAAGAATTTATAATGACGGCTTACAAAGAAGCCGTCAAAAAAAATTACCGATTTTACAGCTATGGCGATGCTATGTTAATAATATAAACAGAAGACAGAAGAAAGAAGACAGAAGAGGTTCTTGTAAATCTCAAAATCTGGTGCTCAATCGTCATTCCGGGCAAGCGAAGCGCGACCCGG
>JASEHN010000606.1 GCA_030018715.1 Thermodesulfobacteriota bacterium
GACCTGGTGGAGGGGTTTACGAAAAGCTACGGAGTTCATATGCTCGTTTGGTATGAGGCTCACGAAACGATGGAGAGTGCCATTATTGAGCTTCGCAAAAGTAATGGAACATTGATCAATTTATTACTCCCCCCTCACCCTCCCCTCTCCCCCGAATCCGGGGGAGAGGATAAAGGTGAGGGGGTTTAAGGCAGTGTCAATGCCCGTTCCATTATTTATGCACAAGTCAATAACACAGATAAATAAAGGTTCCTTTAGCGCCTAAAGTTTATATTCTTAATCTGCGCTAATCTGCGAAAATCCGCGTCCCAATAAATTATTCCATAATCTCTTTGGCTGCTTTTACGATTTTCTCGGCATTGGGCAAGTAAAACTTTTCCAGGATCGGGCTGGCCGGTACCGGCGTAAAGGGCGCTCCCACTCGCTTGATGGGGGCGTCCAGGGAATAAAAAGCTTCTTCGGCGATGAGGGCGGCAATCTCCCCGCCGAAACCTCCGAAGGTCGGCGCCTCGTGGACAATGATTACTTTACCCGTCTTTTTTACCGATTGCAGAATGGTTTCTCGGTCCAGGGGAACCAAGGTTCGGGGATCCAAGACTTCCACCTTCACCCCTTCCTGGTTCAGAAGGTCGGCCGCCCGCATGGCCTGCTGGAGCATGGCTCCATAGGCGATGATCGTCAGGTCTTCCCCGGAGCGCTTCACGTCGGCTTTCCCCAAGGGAATCAGGTGTTCTCCTTCAGGAACCGGTTCTCTTAGCCGGCTGTATAAAAATTTGTGCTCAAAAAAAACAACGGGGTTGTCGTCCCGGATGGCGCTCTTTAAGAGTCCCTTGGCGTCGGCGGGCGTGGAAGGCATGACTACTTTCAGGCCGGGAACGTTGGTGATCCAGGCTTCCGGGCTTTGCGAATGATGGAGAGCAGCTCCCACGCCGGCCCCACAGGCCATACGAAAAACGACCGGTACCGTTGCCTCCCCGGCGTAGGCGTAGCGCATCTTGGCCGCGGAATTGACGATGTGGTCCATGGCCAGCGCCAGAAAATCGGAAAACATGATTTCGGCGACGGGTCGCATTCCCCAAAGAGCCGCTCCCACAGATGTGCCCGCGATGGCCGATTCCGAAATCGGGGTGTCAATGACGCGTTCCGGTCCAAAGCGGGTAGCGAGGCCGTTGGTCGCTCCGAAAGGCCCTCCTTTTCCATACCCGACCCGTACGTCTTCTCCGAATATGTATACCCGCTCATCCCGGGCCATCTCTTCGTGCAGTGCCTCGTTGACTGCTTCGACAAAAGTTATCTCGCGCATTTAATTTTTCCTCAAAATTTATTTTGGACACGGATGGACACTAAATAAGTTTTATCTGCGTTTATCTGCGGAAATCCGTGTCCAATTAATTTTTTAAATCCGCATAAACGTCTAAGAGCGTATCCTCCGGTAGGGGCAACGGGCTGGATTCGGCGAAACGTACCGCCTCTTCAATTTCCTCATTGACCTTTTTATACACGTCCTGCACCTTGGCATCATTCAGAATCTTTTTCTCCCGCAAATAATTCTCGAAGCGTCTCACCGGGCATTTTTCCTTCCAGGCGGCAACTTCTTCAGCGGAGCGGTAGACTCCTGGGTCATTGATGCTGTGCCCCATCCACCGGTAGGTTTTACATTCGATCAAGGTGGGGCCTTCGCCTTTCCGGGCTCGAACAATGGCTTTTTGGGTGGCTTCATAAACGGCCAGAACATCGTTGCCATCGACCATAATTCCCGGGAAACCGTAGCCTTCCGCCCGGATGGCGATATTTTCGATGGCCATGGCGCAGGACTGAGGGACGGACATAGCATAGCAGTTGTTATCACAGACATAAACAATGGGCAACTTCATTACCCCGGCCATGTTCAGGGCTTCATGGAAGTCCCCCCGGTTGGAAGCCCCGTCACCGAAGAAATGCAGGGCCACGCTGTCTTTCTTCTGAAGTTTCATAGCTAAGGCCGCTCCCGTGCTGATCGGGATTCCCGAACCGATGAGGCCTGTCCCGGCCAGAAGGCCGATGGAGTTGTCTCCCGAATGGGAAGCAGGCCCCCGTCCTTTGCCGGAACCGTTTCTCCTGCCGAACATGCCGGCCATCATGATCTTGATGTCGACTCCCTTCATTAAATACTTGCCCTTCCCCCGATGGGTGGGCATGATGGTGTCGTCTTTCCGGAGGCCATAGCAAGTCCCCACATCCACAGCTTCCTGGCCGACATTAGGATGGTGAAACCCCACCAGTTTTCCCAATTTTAAAAGGTCAAAAGTTTTTTCTTCGAAAACCCGGTCCAGCACCATCCAGCGGTACATTTGAAGTAAGTCTTTGTCGCTAATTTGCATTAAAACCTCCCACCCTAAAAATGTTGGTACCCAAAAAATTGCCTAAACATTAAATCCCAAATTCCAAAATCCAAATTCCAAATAAATCCAAAATTCCAATGCCCAAATGACCC
>JASEHN010000607.1 GCA_030018715.1 Thermodesulfobacteriota bacterium
GTCTGGCCCCCGGCCCCTGGAATCCCTTGGCCCTTACAACACCTTTTTTTTCAAAGAGCTAAAGTGTTACCTTTTTTCAACTTTAATCCCGCCGCTGGCGGGATCAAATTCGGCAATGAACTTAAAATGGTCAATTATCAATGTTCAATGATCATTGTTAAGGGCTAATTGATAACTTGATTGTATAGGAAATTCCTTTTTGGACACGGATGTACACAGATTATCAGGATAAACTAAAAAGAACATAATTATCTGCGGTTATCTGCGTAAATCTGCGTCCTATTAAATTTAATAGGTCATTAATATAGGGGTGATAAGATGAACGTTGATCATTTAAGAAAACTCCTGGAGGGGGTGCAGCGGGGAAAGGTTAAGGTGGAGAAGGCCCTGCAAGAACTGAAGACCCTGCCGTTCGAAGCAATCGACTGCGCCACCATTGACCACCACCGTCACCTGCGCCAGGGAGCCCCGGAGACTATCTTCGGCGAGGGAAAGACAGCAGCCCAGGTCATCTCCATCATGCGCAAGATGCAGGACAAAAAAAACAACATCCTGGTGACCCGCCTGGACCGGAATAAAGTGCCCCCGATCAAACGCGCTTTCCGAAAAGCCCGTTATTATCCGCATTCCCGGGTCTTAACCCTGCTGAACCATCCCGTTAAAATCGTAGGCAAAGGCACGATCCTGGTGGTCTGCGCCGGAACTTCGGACATCCCCGTGGCCGAAGAAGCCATTGTTACCGCTCAGATGATGGGCAACCAGGTGGATCACCTGTACGACGTGGGTGTGGCCGGCATTCACCGCTTGATGAGCCAAAAAGACAAACTGATGTCGGCCCACGTGCTGATTGTCGTTGCCGGCATGGAAGGGGCCCTGCCCAGTGTGGTAGGGGGGTTAGTGGACCGCCCGGTGATTGCGGTGCCCACCAGTATCGGATATGGATCTCACCTGGGGGGCTTCACCCCCCTTATGGCCATGCTTACTTCCTGCGCTTCGGGAATTTCGGTGGTGAATATCGACAATGGATACGGGGCCGCCCACGCAGCCAGTTTGATCAACAGAATATAGTTGAGAGCACTAAGCGGTAGAGCTAAAAGGATATAAAAATAATTATCCCCTTGCGCCTTACGACTTGCGCCCTCACGGTTTTTAAAAGGTGAAAAATGAAGATCCTTTACTTCGATTGTTTTTCTGGTGTCAGCGGTGATATGACCCTGGCCGCCCTGCTGAACCTGGGACTTCCCGAAGAAAAGCTGCGCCTGGACCTGGCCAAGCTGGGTTTGAAGAATTACAGCCTTAATATTTTTCAGGGAAGCCGCAACGGAATTGCGGCCGTCGGCCTGGAAGTAAAAGTTGGACCACGAGAAGAGCACCACAGGCACTTTTCGGACATCGGCAACATGATCGAGTCCAGCTCCCTTGAACCCGGCGTGAAAAAAATCAGCCTGGAGATTTTTCAATGCCTGGCCGAAGCCGAGTCCAGGGTCCACAGCCAGAAATTGGAGGAGGTTCATTTTCATGAGGTCGGGGCCGTGGATTCCATCGTGGATATCGTAGGCACGGCCATTGGCATTGACTATTTCCAACCCGAAAAGATCTTTTCTTCGGAGTTGCCCATGGGCAGAGGATTCGTGCAATGTCAGCACGGCCGGCTTCCCCTGCCGGCGCCGGCCACTCTGGAGATTCTGAAAGGGTATCCGATAAAGAGCGTGGAAGTTGATGGTGAATTGGTAACTCCCACCGGGGCGGCGATTGTAGCAAAGCTTAGTTCAGGGGTGAGTTCTTTTCCGGCCATGGCAGTTGAAAAGATCGGGTACGGGATGGGCAAGAAGGAATTCCCAGACCGCCCCAATCTCCTCCGCCTGGTTTTGGGGGAAGCAACTGCGGCCTACCTCGCTGACCGTGTGATCATCCTGGAGGCCAATATCGATGATATGAACCCCGAGTTCTATGATTACCTGATGGAGCGTCTCTTCGAAGGCGGGGCCCTGGATGTTTCATTGAATCCCTTATTGATGAAAAAGAACCGGCCGGGGACGTTATTGCGGGTGATCGTTGAGGAGCAGGACGCGGAAGCGCTCTCGGAACTAATCCTGCGGGAGTCCACCACTCTGGGGGTGCGCAATTATGCAGTAGGAAGAAAAAAGCTGCCCAGGGAAGTGCGGGAAGTAGAGACAAAGTACGGGAAGATCAGGATAAAAATTTCCGGAGACCAGCGTTTCCAGCCTGAATATGAAGATTGCAAACGAATTGCCCGGGATAGAGGAGTTCCCCTCCAGGAAGTTTATCGGGAGGCGTTGAAAAAAAGGGAGTAAAAAATTTTCACCGCAGAGAACGCTGAGAACGCAGAGACGGAAGATAATTCAAAAGGCAAAAGGCAACATTGAAAAATAGTAACAATTTAGTGCTTTGATCCGCCTCAGGCGGACCAGAAATCCCTCCCGACCTCCCTTTTCCCTCCGG
>JASEHN010000608.1 GCA_030018715.1 Thermodesulfobacteriota bacterium
TGAAAATTACCCCTTTTCTTACAGATCCCATGTCGCAAGCCACAGGTTACAGGTCACAAATTTCAGGTCGGAGATGCAAGAAAGAGAGGATATAATGAATAAAAAAGGAAAAGGAAGAAATCTTGCCCCTTCTCACCAGAAATGCTAAGATTCTTTACAGTAAAGAAAAAAAGTTCGGGAGAGAAATTTATGCAACTGACTCGAATTAGCCCCAAGCATCAGATAACAATTCCCAAGGAAGCGTTCGAGAAGCTTCATTTAGAGGTGGGAGATTTTTTGGAAGTGGAAACGTCGGAGGAGGGCCTTCTTCTGATCCCCAAGAAACTGATTTCCAAGGATCAAGCCTGGTTTTGGTCCAAAGAGTGGCAGGAGAAGGAAAAGGAAGCTGATGAGGCGATCGCTAAAGGAGAACTATCTGGACCATTTAAAAAGGCGGATGAATTGATTCGGCACTTTAGGAAACGCCGATGAAAATTCAAACGACCAAGCCTTTTGATAAGATTATGGCGGCCTACCAGAATCCATTAAGGAGCAAACCGACAAGCAGCTTTCTCTGCTCATGGATAACCCTCATCATCCATCCTTAAGGATAAAGAAGATTAAAGGCCATCCGAAAATCTGGGAAGGAAGGGTTACAAAAAACTACAGGTTTACTTTTCAGATTGAAGGAGAGGTATATATCCTAAGAAGGATCGGCATTCATAATATTCTTAAGAGCCCATAATCCGTCTCAAGTCCCCAATTTAAAAGTCCCAGGTCACATTGGGGTGTCCAGGGTCGGACCAAGAAAAGAATTTTAAATTTTATATTCAAATAATAGCTATTTTCGGGACTTCAATTGGGTGCCCCCATTACCTACTGCCTTGTCTTTACAGAAACTTTTGGAGGATTTCGATGCCGCAGATGACTGGAGGAAAGGCCGTCGTAGAATCGTTGAAACGCGAAGGTGTACAGACCGTCTTCGCAGTTCCAGGCGTCCAAATTATGCATATCTTCGATGCCCTTTACGGGGAGCCGGACATCCGTCTCATCACCGTGCGGCATGAACAGAGCACGGTCTACATGGCCGATGGGTATGCCCGCGTAAAAGGAGAGCCTGGAGTAGCGCTGGTGGTGCCCGGGCCGGGGGTACAGAATGCCTCAGCGGCGCTGGGTACGGCCTATGCCTGTTCTTCACCGGTCCTCCTCATCGCCGGCCAGGTGGAAAGCTATAATTTAGGGCAGAACAAGGGAGCCCTCCACGAGATCAATGATCAACTCGACATCGTCCGGCCGGTCACGAAGTGGTGCCAGCGGGTAATGCGCGTCCCGGACATCCCGGGGGCTATTCACGAGGCCATGCATCAGATGGGCGCGGGCCGGCCGCGCCCAACCGAGGTGGAAGTTCCCTGGGATGTATTAGGAGCTACCGACGAAGTCGCCTTAATATCAAAGGAGGAATATCCGCGGGCGGTGCCCAATCCGGAAGAGGTGCGCCGGGCCGCTCATTTATTGGTCTCAGCAAAGAAACCTCTCATCTGGGCAGGTGGAGGAGTGATTCTTGCCGATGCTTCCGCTGCGCTGGTCGAACTTGCCGGGGCCTTGGGGGCGCCGGTGGCTACAACGCCCGAAGGCAAGGGTGCCCTTGCGGAAGATCATCCCCTTTCCCTGGGCGGTGGATATTATGGGTTTGGAGCGGCCCGCTGGGCGACCCCGCTGGCAGACGTCGTCCTGGCCGTAGGGACGCGTTTTTCCGCCGTGATGCGTCCTTTTACGGCCCTGAAACCTCACCAGAAACTAATCCACGTGGATGCTGATCCTTTGGTCATCGGGAATAGTTTCCCGGCAGAAGTAGCCATTGTAGCCGATGCCCAGGCCGCCCTCAAAGCGCTGGTGGAGGAAGTCCGCAGGAAGAAAGCCGCCACGGCTCCTACGGAGCCCTGGCCGCAGCCGGAGTTGACCGCCATGCGTGAGAAGCACCAGCGATGGCTGTGGGAAAAGGCGCCGCTGCAATGCGAAATCATCAATTCTTTACGGAAAGAGATGAGCGATAACGCCATTCTCGTAGCCGGGGTTACCAATATCGGTTACTGGTGCCATCTGGCTTATCGAGCGAAGCGGCCGCGCGCCTATCTGACGTCTTCCTATTTTGCCACTTTGGGATATGCTTTCCCCACGGCCCTGGGCGCCAAAGTGGCCGCGCCGGATAAACAGGTCGTCGCCGTTGTCGGAGACGGGGGCTTTATGTATGCCCTGGCCGAGCTGGCGACGGCGGTAAAATACGGGATCAACCTGGTTACCGTGGTATTCACGGATAATGCCTTCGGGTCCACCAAAAGCGACCAGCGGGTTAATTTCCAGGGAAGGATCTTTGGCACGGAATTGAACAACCCGGATTTCGCGGGGATGGCCGAGTTATTCGGGGCCAAGGGCCTGAAGGCTGAGCCGGAGCATCTGGGAAAAGCTCTGGCCGAGGCGCTGGA
>JASEHN010000609.1 GCA_030018715.1 Thermodesulfobacteriota bacterium
CCCGGGAAAGAGGGGGGAATTTTTTTATTGAAAGAAGGCCAAGAACAAGCCTATTATAGAAGAAGAAAAAACTCAAAGAATCAGTCGAAAAAGCGCATAACGCATAGAGCAACGAAAGAATCTCCGGGTCGTAGAACGAAGGGGAGGAAGATTGCCCGGCCAGAGAGAGGAAATTGTTTTGACCGAAGGGGAACAAAGAATTCGCAATGGCGAACTTCGCCATAAGGTCACAACGGCGGCGGAGGCAGCATTATTTTTCAGAGACGGTATGGTCGTCGCCACCAGCGGGACTGGCGTATCCGGTTATCCACGGGTAGTCTTTGGGGCACTGAGGGAGAGAATTAAAAATGGGGATCATCTCCAGATTGATCTCCTTTGTACCGGTCCCCTGGGTCCGGATATCGAGGACGCTCTGGTGGAAGTCAGAGGCATCCGGAGGAGGATCGGCACCGTAGGGTCGAAATTATTACGGCAGGCCATCAACCGGGGAGAAGTGGGATTTTTGGAAGGGAAATCGGGGAAAGTAAGCCAGTACGCCCGGCGGGGATACTATGGCAAAATTGATGTGGCCGTGATTGAAGCTTCCGGGATCAATGAGGAAGGGCAGATTATTCCGGCCACCTGTGTGTACGATGCCCCGGATTGGTTGGATTTAGCCTCCTCGGCGATCATCGAGATTAACCTGCGTCGACCCCTGGGAATGGAGGGAATGCACGATATCTACTATCCAGAGCCCGGCCGTGGCATCCCCTTGAATCATCCCCTGGAAAGAATTGGTTCTTCCTACATTTCAGTGGATCCGGCGAAAGTAAAACATATCGTCTTCTCCGATATGGAAGATAGGGACATCCCTTGGGCTCCTCCCGGCGAAACAATACTGCGGATCGCCAAGAATATTGAAGAATTCCTTAAAGAAGAGAGAGAACGACAAGGGGAACTTCCTCCCTTGGAGGTGGGGATTGGCGACGTCCTGAATGGGTTCTTATCTTTTCTGACCCGCAGTAACTTTTCATCCCTCATCTTTTATCAGGCGGTGGCCACGGACCCCCTCCTGGATCTGATCGATGCGGGCAAAGTGAAAGGAGTTTCCTGTAACAGCCTGCGCTTTTCCGCCCTGGCCCTGCAGCGGTTTTTTTCCCGTCTGGAACATTACAAACAATATTTCATCTTCCGCCCCATCACGCTGACCAACTCGGCAGAAATGCTCAGCCGTTTTGGCGTCATGGCCATCAATTCGGGCCTGGAAGCCGACATTCAGGGTCAAGTCAATTCGAGCCATTTAAGGGGATCCCAGCTCATCGGGGGAATCGCGGGTTCCTATGACTTTGCCCGCAACAGCTCCATCTCCATGTTTGCCCTTCCATCCACATCCCAGCAAGGAAAGATTTCCAACATTGTCCCACGGGTATCCCATGTGGATCATACAGAACACGAGGTCGATGTCCTGATTACGGAACATGGAATCGCAGATTTGCGGGTTCTCGAACCCTACGAGCGGGCTCAGCGGATTATTGAACAGTGCGCGGATCCGAAGTTCCGAGAGAGCCTAAAAACTTATGTGGGAAAAGCCAGGCTCAATCAGGGCCGGATTCCGATCTTGTTAAGGGATGAGTTTGGTATTTAAAGAGAAGGGAAAACGGATCAAAAAAAGAAAGGAAGCCATGAAAAAAGGTCGCATCAAAGTGATGCAAGGAAACGAGGCCTGCGTGGAGGCGGCTCTCCTGGCGGGCTGCCGCTTTTTCGCCGGCTACCCAATCACACCGGCCAGCGAGATCCTGGAAGGGATGGCCCGGCGGCTGCCGCTGGTCGATGGCTTTTGCCTGCAGGCGGAGGATGAAATCGCGGCGCTTGTGGCGGTTGTGGCAGCCTCCTGGGGCGGGGCCAAGTCGATGACCGCCACGAGCGGACCGGGCTTCTGCCTCATGATGGAAGGGGTCGGCCTGGCCGCCAGTGTGGAAGCCCCGTGTGTCATTGTCAACGTGCAGAGGGGGGGGCCCGCTTCGGGCCAGTCTACCTCGACGGCCCAGGGGGACCTCTACCAGGCCCGCTACGGCTCCAACGGGGACTATTCCCTAATAACCCTCTGTCCTTCCACTTCGCAGGAGATGTTCGACCATACGATCCAGGCCTTCAACCTGGCCGAACGGTTCCGGATCCCGGTCATTATTCTTTCCGATGAGGTCGTCGCCCACATCCGGGAAAAGGTTGTGATCCCGGAACCGGACGATCTAAGGTTGGTGGAAAGGAAGAGGCCCACGGTTCCTATGGAAGAGTTTATTCCCTTCCAGGCGGAAGAGGATGGCGTCCCGCCTATGCCCGACTTCAACACCGGATACAAAATCCCGGTGATCTCACAGTGCAAAGGCCCCTATGGCACCCGGGGGACGGCCCAGGAAGCCGTGGTCTTTATCCGCCGCCTCACCGCCAAGGTGGAGAAGCACATCGCCGAGTTCGCCG